>JBMOMG010000052.1:0-3149 GCA_049323155.1 Actinomycetota bacterium
TTGGGGTGGAGAGGATGCCGGAACGGCGAACGCCGCCCCCGCCCCGTGGGGGCGCGAGCGGCGTTCGGACGTGCGTGCGAGCCGTCAGTGACCGTGGCCGTGGCCGTGGCCGGCTCCGGCGGCGGCCGCAGCCTCGTCCTCGGCCTCGGGCTTCTCGACGACGAGGGTCTCGGTCGTCAGCAGCATGCCCGCGATCGACGAGGCGTTGACCAGCGCCGAGCGGGTGACCTTGACCGGGTCGAGGACGCCCTGGGCGACGAGGTCGCCGTACTCACCGGTGGCGGCGTTGTAGCCGTTGCCGGGCCCGGCCTCGCGGACCTTCGCGACGATGACGTAGCCGTTCTCGCCACCGTTCTCGGCGATCCAGCGCAGCGGCTCGTCCGCGGCCACGCGGACCACGTTGACACCCATCGCCTCGTCACCGGTCAGCCCGAGGTTGTCCCCGAGCACGGAGACGGCGTGGACGATGGCCGAGCCACCGCCGGCGACGATGCCCTCCTCGATCGCGGCGCGCGTCGCGGAGACGGCGTCCTCGATGCGGTGCTTCTTCTCCTTGAGCTCCACCTCGGTGGCCGCGCCGACGCGGATCACGCAGACACCGCCGGCGAGCTTGGCCAGACGCTCCTGGAGCTTCTCGCGGTCCCAGTCGGAGTCGGTGTTCTCGATCTCGGCCTTGATCTGGTTGACGCGGGCGTCGACCTCGTCGGGCTTGCCGGCGCCGTCGACGATCGTGGTGTTGTCCTTGGTGATCACCACGCGGCGGGCCTGGCCGAGCACCTCGAGGCCGACCTGGTCGAGCTTGAGGCCGACCTCCGGGGAGACCACCTGGCCGCCGGTGAGCGTCGCGATGTCCTGCATCATCGCCTTGCGGCGGTCACCGAAGGCGGGAGCCTTGACCGCGGCTGCGGTGAAGGTGCCGCGGATCTTGTTGACCACCAGGGTCGAGAGCGCCTCGCCCTCGACGTCCTCGGCGAGGATGAACAGCGGCTTGCCGGCCTGGATGACCTTCTCCAGCAGCGGGAGCAGCTCGGCGATCGCGGAGATCTTGCCCTGGTGCAGCAGGATGTACGGGTCGTCGAGGACGGCCTCCATCCGCTCGGCGTCGGTGACGAAGTAGGGCGAGATGTAGCCCTTGTCGAACTGCATGCCCTCGGTGAAGTCGAGCTCGGTGCCCATCGTGTTGGACTCCTCGACGGTGATCACACCGTCCTTGCCGACCTTGTCGAAGGCCTCGGCGATCAGCTCGCCGATCACCGCGTCGCGCGAGGAGACGGTCGCGACGGCGGCCATGTCCTCCTTGGAGTCGACGTCGCGGGCGGCGTCGCGCAGGGCGTTGCCGACGGCCTCGACGGCGAGGTCCATGCCGCGCTTGAGGCCCATCGGGTTCGCCCCCGCGGCGACCGCACGCAGGCCGTGGTGGACCATCGCCTGCGCGAGCACGGTCGCGGTCGTCGTACCGTCACCGGCGACGTCGTTGGTCTTGGTGGCAACCTCCTTGCACAGCTGCGCACCGAGGTTCTCGAACGGGTCGTCGCACTCGACCTCGCGCGCGACGGTCACACCGTCGTTGGTGATGGTCGGCGCGCCCCACTTCTTGTCCAGGACGACGTAGCGGCCCTTGGGGCCCAGGGTCACCTTGACGGCGTTGGCGAGGGTGTCCACACCTCGCTCGAGCGAGCGACGTGCGTGCTCGTCGAACTCAAGAATCTTCGGCATCGTGAGACTTCAACCTTTCCGGTCGGCTGTTGGACGACACAGCCCCGAGGGCCCGGACGTGTCAGGTTCCTGACCGAGTCGTTGGGCCGCCCGGGGCGGTGTCGAAGAGATCGTGCTGGTCGGCTGGTGGAGCCCAGGTCAGCCGATGACCGCGAGCACGTCGCGGGCGGACAGGATGAGGAACTCCTCGCCGGAGTACTTCACCTCGGTGCCGCCGTACTTGCTGTAGATGACCTTGTCGCCGACGTTGATGTCCATCGGGATCCGCTCGTCACCGTCCTCGTTGAAGCGGCCGGGACCGACGGCGATGACCTCGCCCTCCTGCGGCTTCTCCTTGGCGGTGTCGGGGATGACCAGGCCGGAAGCCGTGGTCTGCTCGGCGTCGAGCGGCTTGACGACGATGCGGTCCTCGAGCGGCTTGATGTTGACCGACACGATGTCGACCTCCACTTTCTCGTGTTTCGAGAGTTCTCATGGCAGATGGGGTGCTTGCGTCGGTCGCACGCCGTCGCGGGGGTCGCACGTCCTGCAAGCTGGCACCCTCCAGGGGAGAGTGCTAAGTGCGAATCTATGACGCGATTAGCACTCGGTCAAGTCGAGTGCCAGACTGCATGGTCGTGGATCTCGACGCGTTCCGATGGCTGCTCTCCGCAGACGGACAGGGCCTGCTCGCCCGGGCCGCAGAGGTGTACGACGGCCGCCCGGCCGGCGCCCTGCCCGCGGCCGAAGTGCTACGCCGCGAGGCCGCCCCTGAGCAGGTGGCCGCGGCGATGACCCAGGTCGAGCTCCGGCTCCGGGCGCGCGAGAAGTTCGGCGATCTCGCCGTCTCGATGTACTTCACCCCCGAGGGGCTCGAGCAGGCCACCCGGCTGCGGGTCGCCGAGCACCGTGCGGCCCGCCTCGCCGCAGCCGCCCCGGCCTCCGTGCTGGACGTCGGCTGCGGCATCGGCGGCGACCTGGTCGCGTTCGCGCGGGCCGGGCTCACCGCCGCCGGCATCGACCGGGACCCGTTGCGGGTGGCCGTCGCGGGCGCCAACCTCACGGCGCTCGGGCTCGGCGGGGCGGTGCAGGTCGCCGACGCCGAGGCGCTGGACCTGACCGCCTTCGGCGTGGTCTTCGCCGACCCCGCGCGGCGCACCGACCGCGGCCGGGTGTTCGACGTCGACGCCTACGCACCGCCCTGGTCGTTCGTCGAGCGGCTGCTCCACCGGCCCTCGGTCGTGAAGGTCGCCCCCGGCATCCCGCACGACCTGGTGCCGCCCGGCGTCGAGGCCGAGTGGGTCAGCGACGACGGCGACCTGAAGGCGGCCTCGCTGTGGTCGCCGCAGCTGGCGACCGTCACCCGGCGCGCGACGGTGGTCCGGCCGACCGGCCTGGCGAGCATCACCGACGAGGACGACCCCGGTGACCGGTCGGTGCGGGCGGTGGGCAGG
>JBMOMG010000053.1:0-3109 GCA_049323155.1 Actinomycetota bacterium
TGCCCGGAGTCTCCCGCGTGCTCTAACCGCGTCAGTCACCCTCCTCGACCTCGAACCCGATCAGCCAGTGCAGCCCGTAGCGGTCGACGACCTGCCCGTCGGAGGCGCCCCAGGGCCGGGTCTGCAGGTCGTCGACGACGCGGCCACCGTCGGCGAGCCCCTCGAACCAGCCGCGCATCGTCGCGGGCGCGGCGGTGCCGAGCAGGGACAGCATCAGCCCCTCGCAGCGGAACGGACGTTCGTCACCGGCCGCGTCTGCGGCGAACAACGTCACCGGTCCCTCGACGAGGTACCCGTGCGCGATGGCGTCGGGCGGCCCGTCGGTGCGCTGGAACTCGGCGAAGGTGTGCAGCTCGACGTCACCGCCGAACACGCTGCTGTAGAAGGTCAGGGCTTCCCGGGCGGTGCCGGGGAGGTGGAGGTACGGCGTCGGCGCTGTCGGTGTCATGCGGGCACGGTAGCCGTGGTCGCGGGGCCGAAGCGGCAACTCGGTTGCCGGGTCGTCGGCTTTCCGGGACGCTCACATCGTGCTGTCGGACCGGGAGATCGCCAGGTGGCGGATGCGCAGCCAGCGGCTGGTGTCGCCGCACGCCGAGTCCGCCGGCTCCGTCGTACGCGAACTCCTCGCGGTGCAGGCGGAGAACCCGAGCCAGGCGACGTGGGCGGTGGCGAGCCGGACGTCAGAGCCGGCTGCCGCGGACCTCGACGCACGACTCGCCGACGGCAGCGTGCTGCGCACCCACGTGCTGCGGCCGACCTGGCACTTCGTCGCAGCCGAGGACATCGGCTGGCTGCTGGAGCTGACCGCGCCTCGGGTCCGGCCTGTGTTCACCCGGCAGCTCACCGGCGTGCACGGGCTGTCCGACGCCGACCTGGGCCGGATCAGCGAGATCGTGCTCGACGCCCTGTCCGAGCAGCCCGACCAGACCCGGGACGAGCTCGCCGACCGGCTCCGCGAGCACTGCACCCAACCACACGGGCAGCTGCTGATGCTGCTGCTCGGCCTGCTCGAGACCGACCGGCTGATCTGCAGCGGCCGGCCCCGCGAGGGCGCCCACACCTACGCGCTCCTCGCCGACCGGGTGTCCGCGCCGCGGCGGCTCGACCGCGAGGAGGCGCTCGCCGAGCTGGCGTTGCGGTACTTCACCGGGCATGGCCCGGCCACCGAGCGCGACCTCGCCTACTGGGCGACGCTGACCCTCGGGGACGTCCGCCGTGGCCTGGCGCAGGTCAGCGACCGGCTGGCGTCCTTCGAGCACGACGGGCGGACGTTCTGGCACGCCCCGGACGACCCGCCGGCTGCGGTCGAGCCGGAACCGGCCGGCCACCTGCTCCAGATCCTCGACGAGATCTACCGCGGCTACCAGGACAGCCGGATGGTGCTCGACAGCCGCGGCGTGGTCCCGCGCGGCCGGGAGACCGCGATCGGGATGGCGCTGGTCGACGCGCAGATGGTGGCCACGATGAAGCGCACCCTCGGCCGGCGGGTGGTCTTCGAGGTCACTCCGTACGACGGCCCGTTGACGCCGGCCCAGCACGCCGCGGTCGACGAGGCCGCCGCCCGGTACGCCGACTTCCTCGGGCTCGAGCACGAGCTGCGCGTGCGCTGAGGCCCCCGTCTTGCCCGGCGGTTTACCACGTGAACATGGTGAACCGGCACTGCGCACGGGTTGTACGCCGTGCAGAGTTCCGGTTCCTCAAGTGAACATGGGAATCAGCCGGGCCGCGGTACCCCGGCGAAGACCGACAGCGTGAACCAGCTCGGCACGGCCCGCCGCATCGACTGCGGCCCCTGCACCTCCAGGTCGCCGGCTCGCACGGCGTCGGCCCAGGCCCGGTCGCCCCGCCAGACCTCGACCATGCTGCGCAGGCTGGCGGTGATGCTGACGGAGACGTCGTACCCGGGGTCGGCGTCGCACACGTCGACCTCCCCCGCGGTGACCACCAGCCACCAGTCCCGCAAGGCGACCGGGACGTCGGGGAAGCGGAAGGCGATCACCGTCCGCCCCTGGGGTACGGCGGCCAGGTCCATGTTGCGGTGCATGTCCCACAGCAACAGCTTGGGATCCAGGTCCTCGTCGCCGAGCTCCCCGACCCACCGCACGCCCCACGCCCCGAGCGCCTCCACGACCGGCCGCAGCTCCTCCCCGGCCGGGGTGAGCACGTAGCGCACGTCCCCGTCCGCGACACACCGCTCGACCACCCCGGCCCGGGTGAGCTGCTGGAGCCGACGCGACAGCAGGCTGGGCGACATCCGCGGCACCCCCCGGCGAAGCTCGTTGAAGTGCTCGCTGCCGCACAGCAGCTCACGCACGAGCAGCAGCGTCCACCGCTCGTCGAGGAGCTCCATCGCCTTCGCCACCGGGCAGAACTGGCCGTACGACGATCCCATCTTGCGAGGGTAGATCTCGCACGTCGGCCGGTACAGATCTCGCACTAGGGGCCGGGGCGCTCGCTGCCTAGCGTCGTGGGATCAACCCGATTCCACCTTGGAGGGAGCAGAGATGACAGTGCAGACCGAGCTCCGCGCAGCCGACCCGGCGCTGAAGGAGAAGCACCGGGCAATGTGGGCCCTGGGCGACTACCCGACCGTGGCGAGCCAGGTGATCCCGACCCTCGGCCCGGTCCTCGTCGACGCGTGCGGGATCGGCCCGGAGGAGCGCATCCTCGACGTCGCCGCCGGCTCCGGCAACGTCGCCATCCCGGCGGCGCTCACTGGCGCGACCGTGGTCGCCAACGACCTGACCCCCGAGCTCCTCGAGGCGGGAGCGGCTGTGGCACGCCAGCACGGCCTGGACATCCGCTGGGAGACCGGTGACGCCGAGGCCCTCCCCTATGGCGACGACGAGTTCGACGTGGTCACGTCCTGCGTCGGCGTGATGTTCGCGCCGCACCACACCGAGGCGGCGGCCGAGCTGCTGCGCGTGTGCCGCCCCGGTGGCCGGGTCGGTCTGGTCAGCTGGACCCCGGAGGGGTTCATCGGTCAGATGTTCGCCACGATGAAGCCGTACGTCGCTCCGCCGCCCCCGGGAGCGCAGCCGCCTCCGTTGTGGGGCAAGGAGGACCACGTTTTGGGGCTGTTCGGCGACCGGGTGGTCGACGTACGGAC
>JBMOMG010000054.1:0-41859 GCA_049323155.1 Actinomycetota bacterium
GGGCAGGGATCGCGCCGCCCGACTCGTGTCGGTGCGCGGTCCCTGCCCACTCGGTGGACCGGTTCAGTGCCTCCTGCGGAGCACGCGGCGGAGCACCCAGATCACCAGCACCGCCGCGGCGAGCTGCTTCCAGTAGGTCTTCAGCAGGATCGGTACGACGGTCGCGCCGAGGTCGAGCGCCTCCGCTTCCCGTGGTGCCTCGCGTCGTTCCTCCCGAGCTGCCGTGGGCGGCGCCTCGGGGGTTGCTGCGGCGGCCGCGGCCGGCGCCTCGACCGGGGCGACCTCCGGAGCAGGTGCGGCTTCCGGCGGCGGGGCGGCTTCCGGCGGCGGGGCGCCGACCTTGGCCTCCAGACAGTCCATGAACTGCTGCAGGAGCTTGTCGGAGACGTCCTGGATCACCCCGCGGCCGAACTGCGCGGGCTTGCCGGTGATCGACAGCAGCGTGTCGACGTCGACGCGCGTGCGCTCCTCGTCCTCGGCGGTCATCGTGGCGGTCACCGTCGCCGACGCCGTGCCGTTCCCGCGCTTGTCGCGGCCCTTGGCCTCCACCACGAACCGGTGACCGGCCTCGTCGCGCTCGAGGAACGTGCCGGACCCCGCGTAGACCAGCGAGATCGGCCCCAGCTTGATCTTCGCGGTGCCCTTGAACTCCTCACCCTCCACCTCGGTCACCGTCGCACCCGGGAAGCAGCCAGCCACGTCCTGGATGTCGAGGAACGTGTCCCAGGTCTCCTGGACCGAGGCCGGGACGGTGAAGGAGTGCTTGAGGTCCACGGCCTACACCCCCGCTGCGGCGAGGACCGCGCGGCGGGTCAGCACCGTCGCCAGGTGGCGCCGGTAGTCGGCGTCGCCGTTGAGGTCCGACGGCGGGTCGGTGCCCTCGGCGGCCGACGCCGCGGCCGCACGGACCGCCTCGTCGGTGGCCGGCTGCCCCGCGAGCGCCTGCTCCACAGCCCGCGCCCGCAGCGGGGTCGAGCCCATGTTGGTCAGGCCGACCCGCGCCTCGGCGATCGTGCCGCCCTCGGCACGCACCGCCGCCGCGACCGCCACGATCGGCCACTGGTGCGCGACCCGCACGAACTTCTCGTAGTGGCCGCCCCAGCCGGTGTGCTTCGGGATCCGGACCTCGGTGAGCAGCTCGCCCTCGCGGATCGCGGTGGTGAACAAGTCCTCGAAGAAGTCGTCCGCCGCGACCGTGCGGGTGCCGCCCGTCCCCGCGATCGTGAACGTCGCGCCGAGCGCGAGCACCGGTGCCCCGAGGTCGCCGGCCGGGTCGGCGTGGGCCAGTGCCCCGCCGAACGTGCCGCGGTGGCGCACCTGCGGGTCGGCCAGCTGCTCGATCGCCTCGCAGATCACCCTTGCGTGCTCGCGCACCAGCGGGTCGTGGTAGACGTCGGAGTGCGTGGTGGTGGCGCCGATGACGATCGCGTCGCCGTCGTCGCGGACCCCGCGCAGCGTCTCGATCCGGCCGAGGTCGACCACGAGGGACGGGGCGTTGAGCCGCATCCGCAGGACCGGGAGCAGGCTCTGGCCGCCGGCCATCACCTTGGCGTCCTCACCCCCCTCGGCGAGAGCGGTCAGCGCCTCCTCGACGGTCGCCGGTGCGACGTACTCGAACTGTGCCGGGATCACTCCACCGCTCCTTTGCTCCGGTCCGCGACGGCCTTCTCGTCGAAGTGCGGCATCGCGTCGTTCTCCGTGGGTTCGTCTCCGCCGGCTCCGCGGTCGTGGATCGCCTTCCAGATCCGTTCCGGCGTGCACGGCATGCGTACGTCGTCCACCCCGAACGGCCGCAGGGCGTCGACGACCGCGTTGACCACCGCCGGTGTGGACGCGATCGTGCCGGCCTCACCGACGCCCTTGGTGCCGAGCGTGTTGGTCGTCGACGGGGTCGTGGTGTGGTCGATGTCGAAGCTGATCGTGTCGGCCGCGGTCGGCACGAGGTAGTCGACGAACGACGCCGAGACCAGCGTGCCGAACTCGTCGTGCACCGCCTCCTCCCACAGCGCCTGCGCGATGCCCTGCACCAGGCCGCCGTGCACCTGGCCGGCGACGATCAGGGGGTTGACGATCGTGCCTACGTCGTCGACCGCGACGTACTTGCGCAGCTTCACCCCGCCGGTCTCGGTGTCGATCTCCACCGCGCACAGGTGCGTGCCGTGCGGGTAGGAGAAGTTCACCGGGTCGTAGGCCGCCTCGGAGTCCAGCGACGGCTCGACGCCGTCGGGCAGGTTGTGGCCGGTGAATGCCGCGGCCGCGATCTCCCCGATCGCCAGGCCCTTGTCGGTGCCCTTGACGCCGAACCGGCCGTCCTTGAACTCCAGGTCGTCGACGCTCGCCTCGAGCAGGTGCGCCGCGATCGGGCGGGCCTTCTCGATCACCTTGTCGGCGGCCTTCACCACGGCCTCGCCGCCCACGACGAGCGAGCGGGAGCCGTAGGTGTCGAGGCCGCGGGGGGAGATCTGGGTGTCGCCGTGGAGCACCTCGACGTCCTCGAAGGCCACGCCCAGCCGGTCGGCGACGATCTGCGACCAGGACGTCTCGTGGCCCTGGCCGTGCGGGGAGACGCCGGTGACGACCTCGACCTTGCCGGTGGGGAGCATCCGCACCGTCGCCTGCTCCCAGCCGCCGGCCCCGTAGTTGAGCTGGCCCAGCACCCGCGACGGCGCGAGGCCGCACATCTCGGTGAAGGTGGAGACGCCGATGCCGAGCTGGACGGGGTCGTTCTGCTCGCGACGGCGGCGTTGCTCGGCGCGGAGCTCGTCGTACCCGAAGAGCTCCTTGGCCTTCGCGGTCGCAGCCTCGTAGTTGCCGGAGTCGTACTCCAGGCCGGCCACCGAGGTGAACGGGAACTCCTCGTGCTTGATCCAGTTCTTCTCCCGGATCTCCAGCGGGTCGACGCCGAGCTCGTTGGCCAGCTCGTCCATCAGCCGCTCGATCGCGAACGTCGCCTCGGGACGGCCGGCGCCGCGGTAGGCGTCGGTCCAGGTCTTGTTGGTCAGCACGGTCTGCACCCGGAAGTGGTACGCCGGGAACTTGTAGATCGCGTTGAACATGAACGCGCCGAGCACCGGCACGCCGCCGCCGACCAGCGAGACGTAGGAGCCGAGGTCGGCGAGCAGGTCGACCTTGAGCCCGGTGACCGTGCCGTCCTTGGTCGCGGCCAGGGTGAGCCGCTGCCACTGGTCGCGGCCGTGGTGGCCGGACATCAGCGACTCCGAACGGGTCTCGGTGTACTTGCACGGCTTGCCGGTGCGCCGCGCGGCGAGGAAGGTGATCCACTCCTCCGGCGTGCTCTGCAGCTTGCCGCCGAAGCCGCCGCCGACGTCGGGGGCGATCACCCGGATCTTCGACTCCGGCACGCCGGTGGTCGCGGCGAGCAGGTAGCGCAGGATGTGCGGGATCTGGGTCGCCGACCACATCGTGATCTGCTCGCCGGTCGGGTCGACCACGACCGAGCGGGGCTCCATGAACGCCGGGATCAGCCGCTGCTGGCGGTACTCCCGCTCGATCAGGATGCCGTTCGTGCGAGCCTCCTCGATCGCGTCCTCGACCGAGGAGCCGGTGCCCGCCTCGGCGGAGTCGAAGACCCACAGCGCCGACTTGTTCGTGCCGAGGTCGGGGTGGGCCAGGACCTTGTCCTCGGCCGCCTCCTTGAGGTCCAGGGCAGCGGGGAGCTCGTCGTACTCCACCTCGACCAGCTCGGCGGCGTCGCGCGCCTCGGCGGCCGAGCGGGCGATCACGACCGCGACGACCTCGCCGGCGAACGTGGCCCGGTCGACCGCGATCGGCGGGTGCACCGGCGCCTTCTGGTCCGGGGTGATCGGCCACGCGTTGGCGAGCACCCCCTGCTCCTCGGCCACCTCGGCGCCGGTGAGCACGGCCACCACGTTGGTCGCCGCCTTCGCTGCGCTGGTGTCGATGCTGGTGATCCGGGCGTGCGCGAACGGGCTGCGCACCATCGCGAGGTGCAGCATGCCGGGCAGCTGGAGGTTGTCGGTCCACTTGGTGCGACCGGTGATCAGGCGCTGGTCCTCCTTGCGGACCCGCGCGTTGCCGACCTCGCGTCGCTCCTCGCTGGTCGAGCCTGTCGAGACCTCGGTGACGGTCACTGGGCACCTCCGGCGGTGGTGGTCGAGCCGGCGGTGGTCGAGGCTGTCGAGACCCCGGCGGTGGCCTGCGCCGTTTCCCGGGCCGCGGACTGCACGGCCCTGACGATGTTGTGGTAGCCGGTGCAGCGGCACAGGTTGCCCTCGAGGCCGAGCCGGATCTCCTCCTCGGAGGGGTTCGGGTTCTCGTTGACCAGGTCGATGCTCTGCATGATCATCCCGGGCGTGCAGAACCCGCACTGCAGGGCGTGGGACTCGTGGAAGGCCTTCTGCATCGGGTGCAGCTGGCCGTCGGTGGCGAGGCCCTCGACGGTGGTCACCTCGTGGCCGTCGGCCTGGACGGCGAGGACGTTGCAGGACTTCACGCTGCGCCCGTCGAGGTGGACGGTGCACGCACCGCAGTTGCTCGTGTCGCAGCCGATCACGGTCCCGGTCTTGCCGAGGCGTTCGCGGAGGTACTGCACGAGCAGCATGCGGGGCTCGACGTCGTCGGAGTACTTCGCTCCGTCGACAGTGATGTTGATGCGAGTCATGGATCAGCTCCCTGGCCGGAGGATGAGTGCTCTGATCCTTGCGCGGGTTCGTGTATGTGACAAGGGTCACTCCGGGCCATCTCGCGACAGGCCCGGCGACCCGGCGAACTCGGCCGTCAGCGCGGGGCGTTGTGGTGGATCGGGCCGCCGCGCTCGGCGAGGCGCTCGCCGTTGCCGCCCCAGCGCAGCGCGATGATCTCCGCGGCGATGCTGACCGCGGTCTCCTCCGGCGTCCGCGCGCCGAGGTCGAGACCGATCGGCGACGACAACCGGGCCAGCTCCTCTTCGGTCAGCCCGACCTCGCGCAGCCGCTCGAGCCGGTTGTCGTGCGTGCGCCGCGACCCCATCGCGCCGATGTAGCCGACCTCGGGCAGCCGGAGCGCGATCTCCAGCAGTGGTACGTCGAACTTCGGGTCGTGCGTGAGCACCGCGAGCACCGTCCGCCCGTCGATCTTCCCCTCGCCGACCAGCTTCTTGAGGTACCGGTGCGGCCAGTCCACGACCACCTCGTCGGCGTGCGGGAAGCGCGAGGCGGTGGCGAACACCGGCCGGGCGTCGCACACGGTGACCTCGTAGCCGAGGAAGCTGCCGATCCGCGCGACGGCCGCGGCGAAGTCGATCGCCCCGAAGACGATCATCCGCGGCGGTGGCGCGAACGCCCACACGAACACCCGCATCCCCTCCCCGCGGCGCTCGCCGTCGGGGCCGTAGGTCAGGGTCGCGTTGTGCCCGGCCGCGAGCAGCCCGCGGGCGTCGTCGGCGACCGCGTCGTCGGCGCGCTCGCTGCCCAGCGACCCGCTGCGGGGAACCTCCGCGTCCTCCGGTCGTACGACGATCCGCCGACCCACCCGTGAGGCGTCGGGATGCTCGATCACGGTGGCCAGCGCGACGGGGCGGCTGCCTTCGATGTCGGCGGCGATGTCGCCGAGCTCGGGGAAGGAGTCACGGTTCACGCGCTCGACGTACACGTCGAGGATCCCGCCGCAGGTGAGCCCGACCGCGAACGCGTCGTCGTCGCTGACGCCGTACCTCTCCAGCGCGGGCACGCCGGAGGCGATCACCTCCTCGGCGAGCTCGTAGACGGCACCCTCCACGCAGCCGCCGGACACCGACCCGACCGCCTCGCCGCCGGGGCCGACCAGCATCGAGGCGCCCGCCGGACGGGGTGCGGACCGGAACGTCGCCACCACCGTCCCGACCCCGACGGTCTCCCCGGCCTCCCACCACCGCATCAGATCGGTCAGCACGTCACGCACGAGCCACCACCTCGACCAGGTCCGCGAACGTGGCCATCGAGTGTCCGGCCACGAAGTCGTCAATGTAGGGCAGGGCCGCCACGATGCCCTGCTGGACGGGCTCGTAGCCCGCCTTGCCGCGGTGCGGGTTCATCCACACCACGCGGTGCGCGAGGTTGTGCAGGCGCCGCATCTGCTCGGCGAGCAGCGCGGTGTCCCCGCGTTCCCAGCCGTCGCTGACCACCACCACGACCGCGCCGCGGGCGGTGCCGCGCTGCCCCCACCGGTCGAGGAACACCTTCAGCGTCTCGCCGAGCCGGGTGCCCCCGGACCAGTCGGGGACGGTCTGGCCGGCGGCGACGATGGCCCGCTCGGCGTCGCGCATCCGCATCGCGCGGGTGATGTGGGTCAGCCGGGTGCCGACGGTGAACACCTCCACGTCGCCGGTCCGCAGCGGCGCGCCCGCGGGCCCGAGGCCGTGCGCGAAGGTGTGCGCGAGCCGCAGCAGCGCGTCGGCGTAGGCGCTCATCGAGCCGGAGACGTCGACGAGCAGCACGACCCGCCGCGACCGGGTCCGCCGCCGTCGCCATGCGACTGGCCCCGGCTCGCCCATCCGGGCCCGCATCCGCCGCATCGTGCGCGGTGCGTCGAGGTCGCCGCGGTGCCAGGCGGTGCGCCGGGTCGCCATGCGCCGGGGCGCGCGCGGGCGGAGCCCGGCGAACAGTGCGGCGAGCCGGGCCTTCTCGCGGGCGTCCATCGTCGCGATGTCGCGGTGCCGCAGCACCTCGGTGCCGCTGGCCATCACCTGCAGCTCCTCCTCCGACGGCTCGCCGCCCTCGGCTGCCTCGTCCTCACCGAGCGAGGCCTGCTGCAAGACCCGGTCGGGCGGCTCGCGGGGCACGGCCTGGTTCTCCTGGGCGACGAACCAGGAGTGGAACACCTGGTCGTAGCGGTCGAGGTCGTCGGGTCCCGAGCACAGCGTCGCCCGGCCGGCCCAGTACGTCGCCCGCCGGTCGTCGAGGCCGACCAGCGCGACGGCGCGGAGGAACTCCTGGGACCGGTCCGGGCTGACCGGGAGACCGGCGGCGCGCAGCGCGCGGGCGAACCCCAGCAGGAGCTCGTCGGCGGCGTGCACGGTGGTGGTCGTGGCGGTGGTCATGGCAGAAACCTCAGCCGGCGAGCATCCGGTCCAGGGCCTTGCGGACCCGCTCTGTGTCCTCGCGGTACTTCACCACCGCGCCCAGCGTCGCCGCGGCGGTGGCCACGTCGAGCTTGGTGGTGCCCAACCGCTGCAGCGCCCGCGCCCAGTCGAGGGTCTCGGCGACCCCGGGCGGCTTGAGCAGGTCGTCCTGGCTGCGCAGCTGCTGCACCACGGTCACCACCTGGGCGGCGAGCTGCTCGGAGACCTCCGGCGCCCGGGAGCGCACGATCGCCACCTCGCGGTCGAGGCCGGGGTGGTCGATCCAGTGGTAGAGGCAACGCCGCTTCAGAGCGTCGTGGATCTCGCGGGTCCGGTTGGAGGTGAGCACCACCAGCGGCGGGGTCGGGGCGGTGATCGTGCCGAGCTCGGGCACGGTCACCTGGTACGTCGACAGCACCTCGAGCAGGAACGCCTCGAACTCGTCGTCGGCGCGGTCGATCTCGTCGACGAGCAGCACCACCGGGCTCTCCCGCAGCGCGCGCAGCACCGGCCGGGCCAGCAGGAACCGCTCGTCGAACAGGCTCTTCTCGACCTCCTCGACAGCCGTGCCCTCGCCGTGGGAGGCGGCCTCGACCGCGCGCAGGTGCAGGATCTGCCGCGGGAAGTCCCAGTCGTAGAGCGCTTGGCTGGCGTCGATCCCCTCGTAGCACTGCAGCCGGATCATCGGCAGGCCGAGCGCGTCCGCGAGCGCCTCGGCGAGCGCGGTCTTGCCGGTGCCGGGCTCGCCCTCGAGCAGCAGCGGCCGCTGCATCTGCAGGGCGAGGAAGCCGATCGTGGCCAGCGCCTCGCCGCAGAGGTACCCGGTGCTGCCGAGCCGTTCGGCAAGCTCGGCGGGGGATGTGACGCTGCCCACAGGGTCCATGGGCCCAGCATGACTCACCGGCCAAGAGCGGTCGAGCAGGTCAGGTCTCCTCGGGCCGGTCGACGTCGCGTCCGGTGGCCAGGTCGCCGCACTCCACGAGCAGCGGCGGGTGTTCCGTCAGGTAGTCCCGTGCTCCGCGGTCCCCGGTCGCAGTCGCCACAACACCGGCCCAGTGGTCACGGCCGAGCAGCACCGGGTGGCCGGGGTGACCGTCGTACGTCGACCGCGCCAGTGCCGCAGCTCCGGCCGGTGCCGCCGCCAGTAGCCGCCGTACGACGTCCGCGCCGACGTCGGGCAGGTCCACCAGGCCGACGACCACCGCGTCGGCGCCCTCGAGCGACGGCGCGGCGAGGCCCGCGCGCAGCGAGGCGCCCATGCCCTCGGCCCAGTCCTCGGCCACGACGACGCTGACGTCGAGCGGCTCGACCAGCACCCGCACCTCGTCGGCCGCCGCGCCGACCACCACCGTCACCGCGTCGCAGCCGCCGTCACTCAGCACCTGCACGGCCCGCACGACGAACGGCACGCCGGACCCGTCGCGGAGCAGGGCCTTGGGTCCCCCCATCCGGCGACCGGCTCCGGCGGCGAGCAGCAGGCCGTGGACGGTCATGCCGGGCCTGCGGTCCCGGCGAGGGCGTCGAGCGCCGCGTCGACGTCCTGCTCGGTGCTGTAGAGGTGGAACGACAGTCGGGCCCGTCCGGCGCGCACGCCGATGGTCAGCCCCGCGCGCTCGAGCCGCTCGGCGGCGGCCGGGTCCGGCAAGGAGACGATCGGGCTGTCGCCGGGTGGCATGCCCAGCCCTTCACGCAGCCGGTTGGCGAGCGCCACGTCGTGGTCGTGGATCGCCTCGACGCCGAGCCGCTCCACGACCTCCAGGGCCGCCGCCGTGCCGATCCAGGAGAACCACGCCGGGGAGGTGTCGAACGCGCGGGCGTCGGGGGAGAGCCGGAGGGGCGGGCCGTACATCGCGTCGCCGTCTCCGGCGTACCACCCCGCCGCGCTCGGCCGCATCCGCTCGCGCACTGCCGAGGTGGTGACCAGGAACGCCGCACCCCGTGGCGCCATCAGCCACTTGTAGCTGTGGCAGACCAGGACGTCGAAGTCGCGGGCGTCGATCGGCAGCCAGCCGCAGGCCTGGGCCGCGTCGACCGCAACGAGAGCGCCGTGCTTCCGTGCGGCCTGCCGGATCTCCTCGGCCGGGGACACCTCGCCGCTGGCGGACTGCACCAGGCTGAACGCGACGAGACCGGTGCGAGCGTCGACCGACTCCGCGAGCCGGGCCAGCGGCACGACGTCGACCTGCACGCCGCGGTCGGCCTGGGCCAGCCACGGGAACAGGTTCGAGGTGAACTCCTCCTCAGCGACCAGGATCCGTGAGCCGGACGGCACGGAGTCGGCGACGTGGCCGAGGAGCTCGGAGGTGGTCGCGCCGACCGACACGTCAGCGGCGTCGACGCGGACGAGCCGGGCGAACGTCGCCCGGGCGTTCCGGACGGCGCCGTCCCACGTGTCCCAGGCGAGGCTGCCGTGCTGCCAGTCGCGGATCGCGTGCGTCGTCGCATCGACGACCGGCCGCGGCGGCAGCCCGTGGCTGGCGGTGTTGAGGTAGCCGGGCACCCGGGCCCACAGGTCGGCGAGGTCCATGCCGGCCAGTCTTGCCGAAGGGCCGGGTGGCCGCACACGCGTTACCCTCGCCGGGTGTCCCAGCCCGCACGCCGTCCGGTCCTCAGCCGTTGGGACCCGCTCACCGTCGGCATCGACATCGGCGGCACGAAGGTGCTCGGCGGGGTCGTCGATGCCTCCGGCCGGGTGGTCGCCAAGCAGCGGCGGGACACGCCTGGACGCAGCGTCACCGCCGTCGAGGACACGATCGTCGAGGTGGTCAACGGGTTCCGCCGGGACCACGACATCGCCGCGGTCGGGATCGGGGCCGCGGGCTTCGTCGACGCGACCCGGTCCACGGTGCTGTTCTCGCCGCACCTGGCCTGGCGCGACGAGCCGATCCGCGAGGCGCTGATGGGCCGGCTGCGGATGCCGGTGGTGGTCGACAACGACGCGAACACCGCTGCGCTGGCGGAGTCCCGCTTCGGCGCCGGAGCCGGGCACCGGTTCGTGCTCTGCGTGACGCTGGGCACCGGCATCGGCGGTGCGCTGGTGATCGACAGCCGGGTGTTCCGCGGAGCCAACGGGATGGCCGGGGAGTTCGGGCACATGCAGGTGGTGCCCGACGGCCACCGCTGCCCGTGCGGCAACCGCGGCTGCTGGGAGCAGTACGCCTCCGGCAACGCGCTGGTCCGCGACGCCCGCGAGCTCGTCGTCGCCGACTCCCCGGTGGCCCAGCGGCTGCGCGAGCTCGGCGGGGCCGACGGTGCCGGGCTCACCGGCCCGATGATCACCGACGCCGCACGTGAGGGCGACCCGCTCGCGACCGAGCTGCTCGCCGACATGGGGCGCTGGTTCGGTGTCGGGCTGGCCAACATGGCCGCGGCTTTCGACCCTGGCTGCATCGTCGTGGGTGGCGGCGTGTCCGAGGCCGGCGAGCTGCTGCTCGGACCGACCCGGGCTGCCTTCTCCCGCCAGCTCGTCGGGCGCGGGCACCGCCAGGAGCCGGTGATCGTCGCGGCAGCGCTCGGGCCGGACGCGGGGTTCATCGGTGCGGCGGACATGGCGCGGTCGGCGGCACGACGGTCCCGTCGCGGCCGCCGTACCTCCCGCCTGCGCCGCGAGCGCGCCGTACGCCGGCTGCGGCTCGGCTCCCGCGACTGACTGCCGGCCGGTGCACAGGCCGGGCGCCGCACAGGCCGGGCAGATCCCAGCGTCTGCGCGCCACGAGCCGTCAGATGGACAGGCAGGTCGGCTCCGCCGGTGAACCGGTGAGCGGGTCGCCTGCTCGAAGGTGCCGAACCTGCCTGTCGAGATGACCGGCGGGCCGCCGTCAGTGGGGCGGCGCGAGTCGCCCGGGCCGGTCCGGCGCCGGATTCGTGCACGAACGTGCACTGCTCGAACACGCACCCGTCCGGCTATAGCAGCAAGGTGATCTGGATCACTACGTTCCTCGGGTCGTCGTCGCGGCCGATCGGCCCCACGACGACCGGACGGCCAACAGGCCGGTCCGCCCTCGGGAACTACGGGAGATCCCCATGCACAACAACCAACGATCGCGCCTGCTCTCAGGAGCCGTGCTCGGCGCAGCCGCGGCACTCATGCTGCCGATGGCGGCGACCGCGGCACCGACTCCGGCGGCCGACGACCGGGCGCCACTGCGCGGTGCCGGCCAGGCCGACGCGGTCCCCGGCGAGTACATCGTCGTGATGGAGGCCGCCGCCTCCGACCAGGCTCGCAGCAAGGCCAAGCAGGAGGCGCGCACGGAGGGCGGCACGGTCCGCCACGACTACGACGCGACGATCTCGGGCTTCGCCGCCTCGCTGCCCCCGAAGGCCGTCGACGCCCTGCGTGACAACCCCGACGTCGCCTACCTCGAGGCCGACCAGCGGATCACGGTCAGCGCCACCCAGACCAACCCGACCTGGGGCCTGGACCGGATCGACCAGGACAACCTGCCGCTGAGCAACAGCTACTCCTACGACGCCACCGGCAGCGGGGTCACCGCCTACATCATCGACACCGGCATCCGGTCCACCCACAGCGACCTCGGCGGCCGGGTCTCCGGCGGCTACACCGCGATCAGCGACGGCCGGGGCACCGAGGACTGCAACGGCCACGGCACCCACGTGGCCGGCACGGTCGGCGGGTCGGCGTACGGCGTCGCCAAGGCCGTCACGCTGCGCCCGGTCCGGGTCCTGGACTGCCAGGGCAGCGGCACCACCTCCGGTGTGATCGCCGGCGTCGACTGGGTCACCGCCAACGCCAGCGGGCCGTCGGTGGCCAACATGAGCCTCGGTGGTGGGGTGTCCTCCGCGCTGGACTCGGCCGTCCAGCGCTCGATCAACGCCGGCGTCACCTACGCCGTCGCGGCCGGCAACGACAGCGGCGCGAACGCCTGCAACGGCTCCCCGTCCCGAGTGGGCGCGGCACTGACCGTCGGCTCCTCGACCAACACCGACGCCCGGTCGAGCTTCTCCAACATCGGGTCCTGCCTCGACCTGTTCGCGCCCGGCTCGAGCATCACCTCGGCCTGGTACACCAGCAACACCGCGACCAACACGATCAGTGGTACGTCGATGGCGACCCCGCACGTCGCGGGCGTCGCGGCGCTCTACCTCGACGACAACCCGAGCGCGTCCCCGTCGGCCGTGGCGAGCGCGATCGTCAACGCAGCAACGAGCAACGTGCTGTCCAACGTCGGCTCCGGCTCGCCGAACAAGCTGCTCAGCTCCGACTTCAGCGGCGGCACCACCACGCCCCCGCCGGTCGGGTCCAACCTGCTCGGCAACATGGGCTTCGAGTCCGGCAACACCGTCTGGACCGCGAGCTCCGGCGTCATCGACAGCTCCACCGGTCGTCCGGCGCGCAGCGGCTCGTGGAAGGCATGGCTCAACGGCTACGGCCGGACACGGACCGACACCCTCTCCCAGGCGGTGACGATCCCCTCGTCGGCGAGCAGCGCCACCCTGTCGTTCTGGGTCCGCATCGACAGCGCGGAGACCACGACCTCGACGGCCTACGACACGTTGCGGGTGCAGGTGGTCGCGGGCGGTACGACGTCCACGCTGGCGACGTACTCCAACCTCGACGAGAACACCACCTACACGCAGAAGTCGTTCGACCTGAGCAGCTTCCGTGGCCAGACGGTGACGGTGAGGTTCACCGGGTCCGAGGACTCCTCGGCCCAGACCAGCTTCGTCATCGACGACACCGCCCTCGACGTCGCCTGACGCCGACATCCCCGTAAAAGGAGCGCCGATCCGGGTCCACCCGGGTCGGCGCTCCTCTACGGTATGCCGCATGCCCGGACCCGCCTCGCCTCACACCGTCGTGCTCACCGGCGCCTGCGGAGGCATCGGCCGCGCGCTGGCCCGGCGCTACCTCGACGCCGGCGCGAGCGTCGCACTCCTCGGACGGGACCGCGCCGTCCTCGACGAGCTCGCCGAGCACGCGCCTGCTCGGGCGCGGGTGTACACCCCCGACGTCACCGACCCGCAGGCGATGAACGAGGTCGCGGCCGACTGGATCGGAGGCTTCGGCCCTCCCGACGTCGTGATCGCGAACGCCGGCGTGGCCGGGGGGTTCGACACCGCCGTCCGCGACGACCTCGCCGTGCTGCGCAGGATGCTGGAGATCAACCTGCTCGGCGTGGCCACCACGTTCCAGCCGTTCGTCGCGCCGATGACCGAGCGCGGCGCCGGCTCGCTGGTCGGCATCGCCAGCGTCGCCGGGTGGCGCGGCATCCCCGGCAACGGGGCCTACTGTGCGAGCAAGGGCGGGCTGATCCGCTACCTGGAGAGCCTCCGCGCCGAGCTCCGGCCGACCGGCGTCCGGGTGGTCACCGTCTCGCCGGGGTATGTCCGCACCGATCTCGTCGCCGGCAACACGATGGCGATGCCGGGGCTGCTCGAGCCGGAGCAGGCCGCGGCCCGGATCGTCACCGGCGTGGCCCGTGGCCGTGAACGGTTCACCGTGCCCCGCCGTACCGGCCTTATCTCACGCGGGCTCTCGCTGCTGCCCGCCACACTGGCGGACCGGATCTGGCTCGCCCAACCGCGCAAGCCCCGCGTCGGGGAGCCCGGCGCCACCCCCATCCCCGGACTGGAGAACGCGTGATCCCCTTCGCCGCCGGCGACATCGACGACGTCGTCCTGAACTTCAACGAGGGCTCCCTCGACCTGCTGCGCTACGTGCTGGCCGCGATCATGCTGGGCATCGCCCTCGACACCAAGGTGGCCGACTTCCGGCGCGCGCTGCGCAAGCCGAAGGCGATGGCCGTCGCGATCGCGGCGCAGTTCCTGCTGCTGCCGGCGATCACCTTCCTGCTCACGCTGCTGCTGCAGGTGCGCGGGTCCGTCGCGCTCGGGATGATCCTGGTCGCCGCCTGCCCGCCCGGGAACGTCTCGCAGGTGCTCACTCACCGGGCCCGCGGCGACGTGGCCCTGTCGGTGTCGATGACCTCGGTCGGCAACGTCCTCGCGATCTTCCTGATGCCGGTCAACGTCGCGTTCTGGGGCAGCATCCACCCGACCGCGTCGGACAAGCTGCGGGAGTTCGACCTCGACGCGTGGAGCATGCTCGGCGAGGTCGCCTTCGTGATCGGCGTGCCGTTCGTGGTCGGCATGGCCATCTCCGCGCGCTTCCCGAGGTTCGCCGCTCGCGTGCACCCGTGGGTGTCCAAGGTCGCCGTGCTCGCCCTGCTGGCGTTCATCCTCGGTGGGCTCGCCGCGAACTGGTCGACCTTCCTGGAGTACATCGGGATCGTGCTCGTCGCGGTCTTCCTCCACGACGCGCTCGCCCTGCTGCTCGGCTACACCATCGCCCGGATCGGCCGGCTGGACAGCTACAGCACCCGCGCGATGACCTTCGAGGTCGGGATCCGCAACGCCGGGCTGGGCCTGCTGATCGTCTTCGCGTTCTTCGACGGGCTCGGCGGGATGGCGATCGTCGCGGCCTGGTGGGGGATCTGGGACATCATCGCCGGGCTCGCGGTGGCGACCTGGTGGGGCCGGCGCGCCCCGGAACGCGAGCGCGTGCTCGTCTGACACTCCTGGTCGTCGAGGCGCGGGCGGAGCCGGCCGGTGGTCGAGGAGCGAGCGAAGCGAGCGTCTCGAGACCAAGCCGGTCCCACGCGGGTGGTATGCAGGGGTTCATGACGTTCACGACCCGACCCACCCTGCAGGGCACGTTCGGCATGGTCTCCTCCACCCACTGGCTCGCCTCCCAGGCGGCGATGCGGCAGCTCGAGCTCGGCGGCAACGCCTTCGACGCCGCCGTGTGCGCCGGCTTCGTGCTGCACCTCGTCGAGCCGCACCTGAACGGTCCGGGTGGTGAGGTCCCGGCGATCATCAGCACGGCCGAGGACCCGGCACCACGCGTGCTGTGCGGACAGGGGGTCGCACCCGCCATGGCCACCATCGAGCACTACCGCTCGCTCGGCCTGGAGCAGATCCCCGGCTCCGGACCGCTGGCAGCGACGGTGCCCGGCGCCGTGGACGCCTGGCTGCTGCTGCTGCGCGACCACGGCACCCGCAGCCTGGAGGACGTGCTCGGCCCGGCGATCGGCTACGCCCGCCACGGTCACCCGCTCGTCGAGCGGGTCGTGGCCACGGTGGACGCCGTACGCCCGCTCTTCGAGTCCGACTGGCCGACCTCCGCCGCGCTCTGGCTCTCCGACGGCGGCCCCCGTCCGGACCGGCTGTTCCGCAACCCGGCCTACGCAGACACCCTGCAGCGGCTCGTCGACGAGGGCCGGGCCGACGGTGGCAGTCGGGAGCAGCAGATCGACCGGGCCCGCCGGGGCTGGCGCGAGGGTTTCGTCGCCGAGGCCGTCGACGCGTTTTCCCGCACGGCGATCTCCACCGCGGGCGGCGACCCGCACGAGGGGATCGTCCGGGCCTCCGACATGGCCGCCTGGGAGGCGACCTGGGAGGACCCGGTGACCCTCGACTGGCACGGCTACACGATCGCCAAGACCGGTCCGTGGGGCCAGGGGCCGGCTCTGCTGCAGGCGCTGCGCACCCTCGACGCGCTCGACGGGCCGGACGCCCTCGACCCCGGCTCCTCGCTCGGCATCCACCAGATCACCGAGGTGCTCAAGCTCGTCTACGCCGACCGGGAGGCGTGGTACGGCGACGGCTTCGACACCCCGATCGACGACCTGCTCTCGGAGGAGTACGCCGAGCAGCGGGCTGCGCTGGTCGGGCCGGCGGCGTCTCGGGAGGTCCGACCCGGCAGTCCTGGTGGGCGCGAACCGCGGTTGCCGCGCCTGGCCGAAGCCGACACCCCTGGCGCGGTCGGGGACGCGACGGTCGGTGAGCCGACGGTGCGCAAGGACGGCGTGACCCAGGGCGACACCTGCCACGTCGACGTCGTCGACCGCTGGGGCAACATCATCTCGGCGACGCCCAGCGGCGGCTGGCTGCAGAGCGCGCCCACCATCCCCGAGCTCGGCTTCTGCCTCGGTAGCCGGATGCAGATGTTCTGGCTGGAGGAGGGGCTGGCCTCGTCGCTGAAGCCGGGGCTGCGCCCGCGCACGACGCTGACGCCGACGCTGGTGCACCGCGACGGCATTCCGGTGATGGCGTGCGGCTCGCCGGGTGGCGACCAGCAGGACCAGTGGCAGCTGCTGTTCCTGCTCCGCACGCTGGCGGGCGGCATGACGCTGCAGGAGGCGATCGACGCGCCGGCGTTCCACACCACCAACCTGGTCTCGTCCTTCTGGCCGCGCGTGGTCGAGCCGGCCGGGCTGGTCGTCGAGGACCGGGTGCCGGAGGAGACCCGCGAGGACCTGTTCGCGCGCGGCCACGAGCTCACCGTCGGCGGGCCGTGGACGCTGGGCCGGCTCTGCGCCGTCGCCCGCGACCCCGAGACCGGTGTCCTCTCCGCGGGCGCGAACCCGCGCGGCATGCAGGGCTACGCCGTCGGCCGCTGACCCGCCCGACGAGGGCCGCTGACCCGCCCGGCGGGGACGGCCGGCCTGCCGAGCGTGCGCGGCTGACAGCAGGCAGGATGTCCCTCATGGACCTCCTCGAGCTCGCGAAGCGCCACGCCCCCGCCATGGTCGACCTGCGCCGTGCCCTGCACCGGGCGCCTGAGCTGGGCCTGCACCTGCCCGACACCCAGGCCCGGGTGCTCGAGGCGCTCGACGGGCTCCCGCTCGAGGTGACGACCGGCACCGGCCTGTCGTCGGTGGTCGCGGTGCTGCGGGGCGGTGCCGGTGGCCCGGGTTCGCCGGTGGTGTTGCTTCGCGGCGACATGGACGCCCTGCCGGTCACCGAGGAGGTCGACGTCGACTACCGCTCCGAGCGCGAGGGCCTGATGCACGCCTGCGGCCACGACCTGCACGTCGCCGGGCTGGTCGGAGCGGCGCGGATCCTGTGCGACCTGCGCGAGGAGCTCGCCGGCGACGTGGTGTTCATGTTCCAGCCCGGCGAGGAGGGCCCCGGGGGCGCGGCGCCGATGATCGAGGAGGGTCTGCTCGAGGCAGCCGGCCGCCCCGTCGACGCGGCGTACGCCGTGCACGTGACGTCCTCCGAGCACCCGCTCGGCCAGTGGTTCGCCCGGCCCGGCGCGATGATGTCCGCCGTCGACCGGGCGGTCGTCACGATGCGCGGCGCCGGCGGGCACGGCTCGCAGCCGCATCGCGCGCTCGACCCGGTGCCGGCGCTGTGCGAGGTCGTGCTCGCCCTGCAGACGATGGTCACCCGCACCTTCGACGCCTTCGACAGCGTGGTGCTCACGGTGGGCCGGATCAGCGCCGGTACGGCGGACAACATCATCCCCGACACCGCGGAGCTCGCCGCGACCCTGCGCACCTTCTCACCGGAGACCCGTGACACCGCGGTCGCGGCGATCGAGCGGGTGGCACACGGAGTCGCCGCGGCGCACGGGCTGACCGCGGAGGTGTCCTTCAGCGAGAGCTATCCGGCGACGGTCAACGACGACGCGGAGTACGCCCTCGCCGTCGAGGCCGTCGGCGACCTGTTCGGCCCCGAGCGCTTCACCTTGATGCCGAACCCCGAGATGGGCTCGGAGGACATGAGCTTCGTGATGCAGCAGGTGCCGGGGGCGTACCTGTTCGTCAGCGCCTGCGGTGCCGAGGACTACGAGCACGCGCCGGACAACCACTCCCCGCGGGCCGCCTTCGACGACTCGGTGGTGCCCGACGCCGCGGCGCTGCTGGCCGAGGTGGCGCGTCGCCGGCTGGCCCGCGGCTGAGGCCGGGTGCGGCTGAGGTCGGGGCGAGCCGCCGGCCGCCGTACTCCCTCGGTGTTGTGGACGCATCCACCGCGGCACAACGCGTGTTCAGCGTCCATAACCCCGCGTTACTTGAGAGTGGGGGGTGGCCGCTGAACGCCAACCGGCCGCGCACACCGGGTGGGTGTCGCGCGGCCGGGTGCCCGGGAAGATGGCCAGACCCGGGCGTTCGTGGATGCGTCAGATGAACAGCATCTGGGCGCCTTCGGTCATCTCGATGAAGTCGGAGGCGTTGATGACACCGTCGAGGTCGTCGTAGAGGTCGGCCTCGGTCAGGTGGTTCATGTCGGCGGAGAGCCGGCAGCCCCACAGGTGGCCGCCCGAGGCGACGATCTGGTCCAGGAAGTCCGGGACCGACGGGATGTCGAGCTCCTCCAGCGACTTCTTCAGCTTCGAGGTCGCGAAGTGCGTCACGCCGGGGATCCCGCCCAGGCCCTGGGGCATGTGGGTGGCGGTGTTGCCCAGCGGGGTGAACTTCAGGTCGTTCATCGTCTTCTTGGTGATCATGTCGAAGCCCCAGAACGTGAAGAACATGTGCACCTCGACGCCCTCACCGAGGGCGGCGTTGCCGAGGATCAGGCCCGGGTAGGCCATGTCCAGGCTGCCCTTGGAGCAGATGATCGCCAGCTTCCGGTCGGTCTCCTCCTCGTCGAAGGAAGGCACCAGAGGGGCGTTGGCTGTGTCAGTCATGACGGGTTCTCTCTCTTGTGTCTCGTGGGCGTCGAGGTCAGACGCAGCCGTGGGGCTTGGGGAGTCCGGCGACGTAGGACATCTTGCGAGCGGGCTTCTTCGGGAAGAGCTCGAAGAGCTTCTTGGTGGGCACGCCACCCGCGGTCTGCACGCGCCGGATGGTCGCGGTCTCGCCCTGCTCCTTGAAGTCCGAGCGCAGGAACCGGACGACCTGCCAGTGGTCCTCGGTCATGTCGATGCCGATCTGAGCGGCCAGCGCCTTGCCCAGGTCCTCGGTCCACTCGTCGTACTCGGTCATGAAGCCTTCGTCGTCGACGTGGATCTCGTGACCGTTGATGGTGGTGGTGGGCATGACTACTACTCCTGGTTCTCAGTGGTGGTGGTGGCGAGCGGGATCTTCCCCGCCATGGACATGTGCGTGGAGATCGGCATCGAGCGGCCCGGCAGCAGGACGTTCCAGTAGATGTGCCGGAAGGCCAGCTTCCCGATGTGGTTGGCGCGCGACTCCTTGAGCAGGTCGAGCGGGCCGATCTTCGGGACCGGGAACTTGCCGGGCAGCGGCTCGGTGTCGTAGTTGAAGTCGATCAGCAGGCCCTTCTTGTAGCCGGACTCGATGAAGCAGTTCGCGTGGCCGTCGAAGGACTCGGTCATCGGGCGGCCCTCGATCAGCTCGAGGAAGTTGTCGACGAAGATCTCGACCGCGAAGTGGGCGACCGACCCGGCCTTGGAGGCGGGGATGTCACCGGCGTCACCGACGGCGAAGACGTTGGGGTACTTCTTCGACTGCATCGTGTGCTTGTCGACCGGCACGTAGTTCAGGTCGTCGCCCATCCCCGAGCGGGCCACGAAGTCCGCGC
Source organism: Actinomycetota bacterium (assembly GCA_049323155.1). GTDB lineage: Bacteria > Actinomycetota > Actinomycetes > Propionibacteriales > Nocardioidaceae > Nocardioides_C. Next base: position 19,352 of record JBMOMG010000054.1, read on the forward strand.
CCATGTTCAGCGGGATGGTGACCAGCAGGTCGAAGGGGACCTCGCGCTCGTCGAAGGAGACCAGGGCCTTCTTCTCGTTGTCGATGCTCTCGATCATGAAGTCGGTCTCGAGGTGGATCTTGCGCTCGTCGATCATCGAGCCGAGGTGCTGCGACGCGGCCGGCTTGGTGAACGCACCCGGCAGCGGCGTCACGTAGGTGAGCTCGACCCGGTCGCGGATCCCGCGCTCGTTGAGCCAGGCCTCGGCGAGGAAGACGAACTCCAGCGGGGCGACCGGGCACTTGATCGGCATCTCGGTCACGTGCACGACGAGACGGCCGTGGTCGAACTTCTGGAGGGCGTCGGCCAGCGCCTTGGCGCCTTCGAGGGTGTAGAAGTCGAAGATGCTCTTGCGCCACTCGGGGCCGTCGGCCATGCCGGGGGTCTGGTCCGGGCGCGGCGTGGTGCCCGACGCGATCACCAGGTAGTCGTACTTCAGCGTGCGGCCGTCCATCAGCGCGACGCTGCTGGCGTCGGGGTCGATCTTGTCGACCTCGGCCATCACGAACTCGACGCCCTTGGGGAGGAAGCTGCGGCGCGAGCGCACGATCTGCTTCTCGGAGTAGGTGCCGAAGGGAAGGAACAGGTAGCCCGGCTGGTAGTTGTGCCGGTCGTCGCGGTCGACGATGGTGATGCGCCACTCGCCCTTCGGGAGCTTGCGGTGCAGCTTGTTCGCGATCATCGTGCCGGCTGTGCCGGCCCCCAAGATCAGCAGGTCCTTCACAACGTCCTCCTTTGGCCGTCTTTGCTTGCGTCATCAACGCTAGGTGGCGCGGTCGGCCTGACTCAGGGTCGAAAGTCCTACCCCCGGGGGTATTGGTTCCCCTCTTGCGCTTGCCCGGTTTGCCGGGCTCGGGATGGAGGTCCCGAGCCCGATGACCTCCGCACCTTTCGCGGGGTCGGGGACTGCTGTGCGCTGGTACCAGGACCCTTGCGCCTGGAGGCGATCAGCCGTGACTGCGACCACCTATCCCGTCCACGTCGAGGCGACCCTCGACACCAAGCTGAGCCGCTGGCTGTGGCTGGTGAAGTGGGTGCTGCTGATCCCGCACTACGTCGTGCTGGCCTTCCTGTGGCTCACCTTCGTGGTGCTCAGCGCCGTGGCGCTGGTCGCGATCGTGGCCACCGGCCACTACCCCCGCTCGATCTTCGAGTTCAACGTCGGGGTGCTCCGGTGGAGCTGGCGGGTCGCCTACTACGCCGCCGGCGCCTTCGGCACCGACCGGTACCCGCCGTTCACGCTGGCCGAGGTCCCCGACTACCCCGCGCACCTGACCGTGGACTACCCGGAGCGGCTCTCGCGAGGGCTCGTCCTGGTGAAGTGGTGGCTGCTGGCCATCCCGCACTACCTGATCGTCGGGCTGCTGACCAGCGGCGGTCTCTACCTCGCCTGGGACACCGCGTCGCGTGGCGACGGCGCCGAGTGGAGCTGGGGCGGCGGGTTGATCGGCCTGCTCGCGCTGGTGGCCGGGGTCGTGCTGCTGTTCACCGGCCGCTACCCGCAGCAGCTCTTCGACCTCCTTCTCGGCCTGAACCGCTGGGTGCTGCGCGTCGCCGCCTACGCCGGGCTGATGACCGACGAGTACCCGCCCTTCCGGCTGGACATGGGTGGGGCCGACCCGGACGGGATGGCTCGGGTCGCGATGCCCACGCCTCCGGCCGCACCGGGACAGGCCGTTGCGCCCCCCGGCGCGGCCGGCCAAGCTGCCGTCGGCCAAGCTCCAGTCGGCCAAGCTCCAGTCGGCCAGCCCCCGGCCGGCTCTGCGCCGGTCGGACAGGCCCCGGTCGGACAGGCCCCGGTCGGACAGGCCCCCGTCGGGCAGCCTCCGGCGGGCCAGCCCCCGGCTGGGCAGGCGCTGACGGCCGGCGGCCAGGTCTCCTGGGGCCCCGGACGCATCGTCGCCGTGGTGATGGGTGCGCTGGCCTTCCTCGTGGCGGGCGGCTTCCTCCTCGGCGGTACGACGCTCGCGGTGGCCGACGCGACGCTGCGCACCGACGACGGCTTCCTGATGAGCCCGACGCGGGTGCTGAGCACCGAGGGCTACGCGATCGCCAGTGAGCCGCTGGACATCGACGCCGGCTCCACCGGCGACCTGGTGCCCGAAGCGCTGCTCGGCGAGGTCGCCGTGCGGGCCGACGCGGCCGCCGGTGACGAGCTGTTCGTCGGGGTGGCGCCCAGCGCCGATGTCGAGGCCTACCTCGCCGGTGTCGGGCACGACACCCTGACCGGCTTCGAGGGCGGCGACGCGCTCGACCCGCAGTTCCGCGCCAGCCTCGGCGGCGCCCCGGAGGTGCCTCCCGCCGAGACCGAGATCTGGGCCGCGTCGACGACCGGCACCGGCGAGCAGGAGCTCACCTGGGAGGCCGAGGGCGGCGACTGGACGGTCGTGCTGATGAACGCCGATGCCGGCGCGGGCGTCAGCGCTGACGTCTCGGTGGGCGCCACGGTCCCCGCGCTCACCGGGATCGCCGTCGGCCTCCTGGTCGCAGGCGGGCTGCTCCTGGTCGTCGCGATCGCGCTCGTGCTCGGTGCGCTGCACGGCGCCGGCGGCCGGCACCAACGAGCGGCCGGCCCCGTCGTACCGCCGGCCGGCCCGCCGCCCTCGGCGTAGGCGCAGACAGGGCGCAGGCACGGGCAGAGCGCAGGCACGGACAGGCACACAACGGCAGCACAGAAAGGCGTGTGAGATGAAGGCACTGGTCGTCTACGAGTCGATGTGGGGCAACACGGGCAAGGTGGCCGACGCGATCGCCGAGGGACTGCGTGGGCACCTCGAGGTGGAGCTCGTCGACGCCGCCCACGCCCCCGCGCCGTTGCTGCAGCTGGTGGACCTGCTCGTCGTGGGTGGTCCGACCCACGCGTTCTCGATGTCGCGCGGCAGTACCCGTGAGGACGCGATGCGCCAAGGCGCGACCGGCGCGCCCGGGGAGGGGATCCGGGAGTGGATCGACAAGCTGCACTCCGGCCCGCACTCGGAGATGGTGGCGACCTTCGACACCCGGGTCGGCAAGGTCCGGCACCTTCCGGGCTCGGCGGCGAAGGCGGCGTCCAAGGCGCTGCGAAGGCTGGGCTACACGACCGCGTCGAAGCCGGAGAGCTTCTACGTCGAGGACAGCGCCGGACCGCTCCAGGCCGGTGAGCTCGAGCGGGCGCGCGCGTGGGGCGAGCGGCTCGCGCTGCAGCTGGAGCACCACACTCCCGCGTAGTAGAACCTGTTATCGTTTCAGGCTGTGACCCAGCCTCCTGACGTCTTCGCCCCCGCCACCCTCGGCCCGGTGCGGATGCGCAACCGTGTGGTGAAGGCGGCCACCTTCGAGGGCGCCACGCCGGACGCGCTCGTGACCGACGAGCTGATCGACTACCACCTCGCGGTCGCACGGGGTGGGGTCGGGATGACCACCGTCGCCTACCTCGCCGTGTCGCCCGAGGGTCGCACCGACCGGCACCAGATCTACCTGCGTCCCGAGGCGGTCCCCGGCCTGCAGCGGCTCACCGACGCCGTGCACGCCCAGGGTGCGGCGGTCGCCGGTCAGCTCGGGCACGCCGGTCCGGTCGCCAACGGGCGGTCCAACCAGGCGCGCGCGCTGTCGTCGTACCGGATGCCCAGCCCGCTCAGCATGCAGATGGTGCACACCGCGAGCGAGGCAGACATCGCCCGCGTGACGCGCGACTACGTGCGCGGCGCGCAGCTCGCGGTGAGCGCCGGCTTCGACTGCCTCGAGATGCATCTCGGGCACAACTACCTGCTCAGCTCGTTCCTGAGTCCCAACCTGAACCGGCGCAAGGACCGCTGGGGCGGGTCGCTGGAGAACCGCGCCCGCTTCGCCCGCCAGGTGGTCCGTGCCGTGCGCGACGCGGTCGGCGACCAGGTCGCGATCACCGCCAAGCTCAACATGCACGACGGGGTCAGCACCGGGTTCAAGGTCGAGGAGAGCCTCGACGTGGCCTCGATGCTGGAGGCCGACGGCGCGCTCGACGCCCTCCAGCTGACCTCGGGCAGCTCGCTGACCAACCCGATGTTCCTCTTCCGAGGTGGCGTGCCGCTCAAGGAGTTCGCCGACGCGATGCCGCCGCTGCAGCGCTGGGGGCTGAAGCTGGTCGGCGGCCGGTTCTTCCGCAGCTACCCGTTCGAGGAGGCCTACATGCTGCCGATGGCACGCCGCTTCCGCGAACGGCTGGACCTGCCGCTGATGCTGCTCGGCGGGATCACCCGGCGCGAGACCCTCGACCTGGCGATGGCCGAGGGCTTCGAGTACGTCGCCATGGCGCGCGCCTTGCTGCGCGAGCCGGACCTGCTGCGCCGGATGCAGGACGGGGTCGCCGACGAGGGCCTGTGCATCCACTGCAACAGGTGCATGCCGACGATCTACTCCCGCACCCACTGCCCGGTGGTCGAGGAGGAGCAGCTCGCTGTCCAGACCATCTGACGCGCGGGTCGCTTGCTCCGGTGAGCAGTGGGTACTGCTTGGATGTACCAAGCCACTAGCGGGGGCCTGATCAGGGGAGCAGCAGTGTCCGCCGTACACGACGGTCGCCGGACGATCCAGCACGACGGGATCTTCTACGACGACGAGGACATCCTCGTCTCGGCGGCGCTTGCCTTCGTGCGTGAGGGCATCGCGGCCGACGAGGTCGTCATGGTGAACACCGGCAGCCACTTCGTGACGCCCCTGCTCCGGGCCGTCTTTGCCGGTGACGAGCAGGTCGTCTTCGCCGAGCGGCCGCACTACAGCAACCCCGCCGCGGCCCTCGACAGCTACCGCCGCGTGATGGAGAAGGGCCTGCGCGAGGGCGTGCGCGGCTACCGCGCGATGGGGTTCATCGACTTCGCCGACAGCATCCTGCCCTGGCAGGAGTGGGTGCGCTACGAGGCCGCCGTCAACGAGGTCTTCGCCGACCTCCCGTTCCGCACCCTGTGCCCGTACGACACCTCCCGGCTGCCGTCGGTGATCATCGAGCCGATGAAGCGCGCCCGCTCCGGGCTCGTCGCCGGCGACGGCCGGCACGACAACCCCGACTACGTCCCGCCGGCCGCGCTGATGGGTCGCGACGAGCTGCGCACCCCGCCGCTGGCGGTGCAGGGCTCGGCGCCGCGGATGGTGCTCGAGCCCGGCGAGGAGCTGATGGAGCTGCGCATGGAGGTGTACGCCGCCACCATGTTCACCGACCTGCCGCGGCGCAAGGTCGACGACTTCGTCGCCGCGGTCGGGCAGGTCGTGGCCAACGCCCACGAGCACGGCAAGCCGCCGGTGCGGCTGAGGCTCTGGGCCGCCGACACGCAGGTGGTGTGCACGGTCACCGACCAGGGCCACGGCATCGACGACCCGCTGCTCGGCTGGGCGCGTCCGCGTCGCCCCGAGCAGGGGATCGGGCTCTGGGCCAGCCGGCAGCTCGTCGACGTGCTCGACTACGACCTCGCCGACGACGGCTTCACCGTCCGGGTCGCCGCCTTCGCCTGAGCTCCGCCCCCACCCGGACCGTCAAGTAGTGCGGGGTTGTGGACGCTCCGCACGTGACATGACGCCTGTCTTCCGTCCATAACCCCGCGTTACTCGAGCGCGGGGAGCCTGGGCAGGCGAACTAGAACCTGTTACATTTCTGGCTTCACCTCAGGGCTGGAGATGTCGTGATACTCGATCGGTTCAAAGTCGAAGGACAGGTCGCCGTCGTGACCGGCGCGGGGCGCGGCATCGGCGCAGCCACCGCGGTCGCGCTGGCACAGGCCGGGGCGGACGTGGTGATCTCGTCGCGCAGCGCCGACCAGCTGGAGAAGGTCGCCGCGCGGGTCGAGGAGGCCGGCCGGCGTGCGGTCGTCGTACCTGCCGACCTGTCGGACCTCGACGCGGTCGCCGGGCTCGCGGAGGCGGCGTACGACGGGCTGGGCCGGCTCGACATCGTGGTCAACAACGTCGGCGGCACGATCCCCAACGCGCTGCTGGACACCGACCCGGCCTACCTCGAGGAGGCGTTCCACTTCAACGTGAGCACCGCCCACGCGCTGGTGCGCGCCGCGGTGCCGCGGATGCTGGAGCACCAGGGCGGCGCGATCGTCAACATCAGCTCGGTGGTGGGCCGCGTATCAGGTCGCGGGTATCTGGCCTACGGCACCGCGAAGGCGGCGCTGGCGCACTACACGCGGCTCGCCGCCCGCGACCTGTCCCCGCACATCCGGGTCAACGCGATCGCCGTCGGCTCGGTGCTGACCTCGGCGCTGGAGTTCGTCGCCTCCGACGAGCGCACGCGCACCGAGATGGAGTCGATGACGCCGCTGGGCCGGATCGGCGAGGCGGAGGACATCGCCGCCGCGGTGCTGTACCTGTCCTCGCGCGCCGGCGGCTACGTCACCGGCAAGGTGCTCGAGGTCGACGGCGGGCTCGAGCAGCCCAACCTCGACCTGCGGCTGCCGGACCTGGAGCTGCGGTCATGACGCTGCGGGTGGTGGCCTGGTCGACCGGCACCGTCGGCCGGCACGCGATCGCCGGCATCGACGCCAGGCCCGAGCTCGAGCTGGTCGGCGTGTGGGTGTCCGGCCCGGAGAAGGCCGGCAGGGACGCCGGCGAGCTGGCCGGCCTGGGCCGCACGCTCGGTGTCCCGGCCACGAACGACGCCGCCGCCCTGCTGGCGCTGAAGCCGGACTGCATCGTGCACACCGCGATGACCGACGACCGGATGTTCGAGGCGATCGACGACCTGGTGATGTTCCTCGAGCACGGCATCAACGTCGTCTCCAGCGGGCCGGTCGTGCTCCAGCATCCCTACGGGATCCTCCCCGACGACATGGTGAAGCGGATCCACGACGCCGGCGTGGCAGGTGGTGCCTCCCTGCACGTGAACGGGATCGACCCCGGCTTCGCCAACGACGTCCTGCCGCTGGCGCTGACCAGCGTGTGCCAGCGGATCGACGAGGTCCGCTGCTACGAGATCGCCGACTACTCGACGTACTACCAGCCGGTGGTGATGCGGGAGATCTTCGGCTTCGGCAAGCCGCTGGACGACGTACCCATGCTGTTCCAGCCGGGGATCCTCGCGATGGCGTGGGGGAGCGTCGTGCGGCAGATCGCCGACGCGCTCGACGTCACCCTCGACGAGCCGCTGGTCGAGCGCGTCGAGCGCGTGCCCGCCGACCGGGACATCGACACCGCGTCGGTGCGGATAGAGAAGGGCACGCTCGGTGCAGTCAGGTTCGAGGTAGTCGGCGAGGTCGACGGGGTCCCGCGCGTGCTCCTCGAGCACGTCACGCGGACCTCGCCGGAGCAGATGCCGGAGTGGCCGCAGCCGCCGGAGGGTGGCGGCTGCTACCGGGTCCGGATCACCGGCGAGCCGCACATCGTGCTGGACCTGGTCCACCACGGCGAGAGCGGCGACCACAACGTCTCGGGGATGATCACCACCGCGATGCGGCTGGTCAACGCCGTCGAGGCGGTCGTCGCGGCCCCGCCCGGCCTGGTGACCGCGAAGGACCTCCCGATGGTCACCGGCCGGGGCCTCGTGCGAGGCTCGTCCTCGTGACCGAAGCCCCACACTGGACCGAACCCGGCGCCCACGAGGTCGCCCCCGGCATCCACCGGATCCCGCTGCCCCTGCCGATGGACGGCCTTCGGGCGGTCAACGTCTACGCCCTGGAGAGCGAGCACGGCCTGGTGCTGATCGACGGCGGCTGGGCGATCGAGGACTCCCGCAAGCAGCTCGACGCCTCGCTCGCGGCGATCGGCTACGAGGTCGGCGACATCACCCGGTTCCTGGTCACGCACGTGCACCGCGACCACTACACGCAGGCGGTCGTCGTACGCCGCGAGGTGGGCTCGCACGTCAGCCTCGGGCTCGGCGACAAGCCCACGCTGGACCTGATGCGCGACGAGACCGTCACCGAGGACCCTGTCATCGCTCGGCTGCGGCAGAGCGGCGCCGCCGGCATCGGCGCGAAGTGGGAGTCGATGATGTCGACCTCGCGGCCGGACCTGGCGATGTGGGCCTACCCCGACGAGTGGCTCTCCGGTGACCCGACGCTCGACGTCGCCGGCCGGGCGCTCACCGCGGTCGCGACCCCGGGCCACACCCGCGGTCATCACGTCTTCGTCGACGCCACCGACGGCCTGCTGTTCGCCGGTGACCACGTGCTGCCGACCATCACCCCGTCGATCGGCTTCGAGCCGGTGCCCGCCGAGCAGCCGCTCGGCGACTTCCTCGCCTCGCTGGCGAAGGTGCGGGCGCTCCCGGACATGCGGCTGCTGCCTGCGCACGGTCCGGTCACCGAGAGCTCGCACACGCGGATCGACGAGCTGCTGGCCCACCACGACGAGCGGCTCGCCCTGTGCCTGCAGGCGGTCGAGTCCGGGCTCGGTACGGCGTACGACGTCGCGTGCGAGCTGCCCTGGACCCGCCACCATCGCAGCATGCGCGACCTCGACCTGTTCAACGCCGCGCTCGCCACGCTGGAGACCGCCGCGCACCTCGACCTGCTCGCCGCCCAGGCACGCGTGACTCGCCTCGTGGTCGACGGCGCGCACCACTTCGCACGATTGCCTGCCGCCTGACCCGGGTACGCGCCCTGCATGAGCGAGTCCCTCCGCAACCTGGCCAGGAAGCACGCCGAGCACGCCCGCGAGCGCGTCGTCGAGGAGGCCAGGGAGTACGACGAGCATGGTGAGGTGTCGCTTCCCGGATACGCCGGAAGCCTCACCGCCTTCGCCCTCGCCGTCACCGCGGTGTCGATGGCCGGCCGCGCCACCGGCCGGGGGCTGCCCGAGCGCTACGACCTGGCCGACCTCGCGCTCGGTGCGCTCGCCACGCACAAGTTCACCCGGCTGGTGTCCAAGGGCTCGGTGACAGCGCCCATCCGGGCGCCGTTCACGGAGTTCGACGAGCCGGCGGGCTCGGCCGAGCTCAACGAGAAGGCCCGCGGTGGCCGGGTCCGGCACACCATCGGCGAGCTGCTGACCTGTCCGTTCTGCCTGGGCCAGTGGGTCGGCACCGGCTACGTGGCCGGCCTCGCGCTGGCGCCCCGCCCGGCCCGTGCCTGGGCTGCGGTGTTCGCGGTCACCGGGGTGTCCGACATGCTGCAGCAGGTGTACGGCCGGGTCCGCACCGACTAGCCGACCCGGCGCATCGGGACGTGGGGGATCCCGTCGTCGAGGAACTCCGGCCCACAGGGCTCGAAGCCGAGGCCGGCGTACCAGCCGACCAGGTAGGACTGCGCGTCGAGCCGGCACGGCCGCGGCTCGACGACGTCCAGGGCGGCGGCCATCAGCCGGCGAGCCAGGCCGCGGCCGCGGTGCGCGGCGTCGACGACGACCCGGCCGATCCGCATCTCCTCGGGGTCCTGCAGGACACGCAGGTACGCCACCGGGACACCCGAGTCCTCCACCCAGACGTGACGGGTATCCGGCTCCAGGTCGCGCCCGTCGAGGTCGAGGTAGGCGCACTCCTGCTCGACGACGAAGACCCGCTCGCGCAACTGCCAGAGCAGGTAGCCGGTCCTCGGGCCGATCTCGTCGAAGGTCGCGAGGTGGATCGAGCTCATGTGGCTCATTGTGGCGCCAACGAGGGGCCGCCGTGCATGCGGGCGGAGTCGAGGGGTACGGCCGGTGGACCTAAGCGAGGGAGGATGCACATGAGCAGCACACCCATGACGCCCGGGCCCACAGGGGTGACCGGGGGCACCACGCCTTCCCAGGGCTCCGGAGACGGGGCAAAGGAGCAGGCCAAGCAGGCAGCAGGCACCGCCGCCGACGAGAGCAAGCACATCGCCGACGTTGCCAAGTCCGAGGCCAAGAGCGTGGTCGAGGACTCCAAGGAGCAGGCCAGGAGCCTTCTCGACGAAGCGATGAGCCAGGTCGACGAGCAGTCGCGCACCCAACGGGACCGCCTGGTCTCGATGCTGCGTTCCTTCGGCGACGACGTCGAGAAGATGGCCCAGGGGGAGCAGGCGCCGTCCGGGATGGCGCAGGACCTGGCGCGCCAGCTGGCCGACCGCGCCCACGAGCTCAGCGGGCGCATGGACGGCCGCGAGCCGACCGAGCTCCTCGACGAGGTTCGCTCGTTCGCCCGGCGTCGGCCGGGCACGTTCCTGCTGGGCGCACTGGCCGCCGGCGTCGTCGCCGGCCGGCTGACACGTGGTGCGAAGAAGGCGCAGAGCGACGACGCCGGGGGCGCGGGCCGCAGCGCGACCCCGCTGTACGACGACGTCCGCGCCACCACTCCGGCACCCCCTGCGGGCACGTCGCACGGCAGCCCCGCCGCGGGCGTCACCGGCCCCGCAGGTACCGCATCGGGTGACCCGGTCGCGGGTGTCGGCACTCCGACGCAGCCGACGGCCTACCCGACCGGCGCCACCCCTGGTGAGCCGGGCACGACCATGGACCAGAGGGGCCTGGCATGACCGTCCACGGCAGCCCCGGCACCCCCGGGAGCCCGGGAAGCGCACCGGCTGGCGAGGACCGGTCCCTCGGCGAGATCCTCGGTGACATCGCGGACAACCTCACCACGCTGGTCAAGCAGGAGCTCGACCTGGCGAAGACGGAGGCGAAGGCCGAGGCCGCCAAGGCCGGCAAGGGTGCAGGACTGCTCGGGGGCGCCGGCGTGACCGGTCACCTTGCGCTGCTGTTCCTGTCCCTGGCCGTGATGTTCCTGCTCGACACCTGGATGCACACCGCGCTCGCTGCGCTGATCGTCACCGTCATCTGGGGCGTCGTCGCCGCCGTGCTGGGTCAGCGCGGGCGCAAGGAGCTCAAGCAGGTCAACCCGACACTCGAGACCACACAGAGGACGCTCAAGGAGGACGCACAATGGGCCAAGGCACAGAAGAACAGCTGACCAGGGACATCGCCGGCACCCGGCAGGACCTCGCCCGGGACCTCGACGCGCTGACCGACCGGGTCAGTCCCGGCCAGATCATGCAGCGCCGCAAGGACGCCGCGCGCGGGCGGATGCGCTCGGTCCGTGACAAGGTGATGGGCAGCGCCGACCAGACCCGTCAGGGCTTCTCGTCGGCCGGCGGCAGCATCTCATCCGGCGCCTCGAGCGCCGCAGACTCGGTGGCCGAGGGCGCCCAGGGAGCGGTGTCGACGGTGACCCGGCAGACCGAGGGCAGCCCCTTGGCCGCAGGGCTGATCGCCTTCGGCGCCGGCATGCTCGTCTCCGCTTTGCTGCCGGCCAGCGAGAAGGAGGCACAGGCCGCCCAGCAGGTCGTGGAGAAGGCCAAGGAGCACGGTGCGCCGGTGATCGACGAGGCGAAGTCCGTCGGTCAGGACATGGGCGAGAGCCTGAAGGAGTCGGCCGCCGAGGCCGCCCAGCAGGTCAAGAGCTCTGCGCAGGAGTCTGCCCAGAACGTCAAGCAGGAGGGGCAGTCCTCGGCCCAGAACGTGTCCGAGGACGTCCAGAGCCGCACGCCCTGAGGCTCCTCCACATCGGTTAGAGACCGCCGTCCGGCGCACCACGGGCGGCGGTCTCGCCGTGTCAGCAACGGTCGGTTCCGGGGTCGCCGTAGGTTGGGCGCATGACTGCGCACCTTCCTGCTCCGGGCAGCCCGCTGGCCTACGGCACCGCCACCGCGTCGTACCAGGTCGAGGGCGCCGCCACCGCCGACGGCAAGGGCCCCTCGATCTGGGACACGTACACGTTGGTCCCCGGCGCGATCGTCGACGGTAGCGACGGCACCGACGCGTGCGGCTCCTACGAGCGGGTCGCCGACGACGCCGACCTCGTCGCGCGGCTGGGTGTCGGCTACTACCGGTTCTCGGTCGCCTGGCCGCGCGTGATCCCCCACGGCACCGGCACGGTCGAGCCCCGGGGGCTGGCCTACTACGACCGGCTCGTCGACGCGCTGCTGGCCCGCAACGTCACGCCGATGGTCACTCTCTACCACTGGGACCTGCCGCAGGCCCTCGAGGACCAGGGCGGCTGGCTCAACCGCGACACCGCCGAGGCGTTCGCCGACTACGCGATGGTGGTGCACGAGCACCTCGCCGACCGGGTCAAGGTCTGGGCCACGCACAACGAGCCCTGGTGCGCGGCGTACCTCGGCTATGCGGCCGGCCGCCACGCGCCCGGCCGGCGCGAGGGCGGGGATGCGCACCGCGCCGCCCACCACCTGATGCTCAGCCACGGCCTCGCCGCCGCGCGCATGCACGAGGCCGGCGCCGACACGGTCGGCATCGCGCTGAACCTGACCCCGGTCTGGCCTGACCGCCCCGAGGCCGCCGATGCCGCCGACGGGGTCGACGCGATCCGCAACCGGGTGTGGCTGGGCCCCCTCGTCGACGGTGAGTACGACGAGCGCCTGCTCCGGATCGCCCCGGTGCTCGCCGACCCCGACGTCGTGCGCGACCGCGACCTGGACCTCGTGCAGGGCTCGGCGGACTGGCTCGGCATCAACTACTACACGCCGAGCCGGGTCGACACCGCCGACAACGCAGCGGCGGGGCAGGACGCCGGGCAGGACGCCGGGCAGGACGAGGGCGGTGACGCCGAGGTGGGCGCCTTCCCCGGCGTGGAGAACGTCCGGTTCACCCCGCGCGGCCCGCGCACCGACATCGGCTGGGAGATCGAGCCGCGCGGCCTCGAGGAGCTGCTGGTCGACACGCACCGGCGTACCCGCCTGCCGCTGGTGGTCACCGAGAACGGCGCCGCCTGTGCCGACGACAAGGTCACCGTCGACGGTGTGGTGGACGACCAGGACCGAATCGACTACCTGCGCGACCACCTCGCTGCGGTGGAGCGGGCGCGGGAGGCCGGCGCGGACGTGCGCGCCTACGTGGCGTGGACCCTGATGGACAACTTCGAGTGGGCCGAGGGCTACACCAAGACCTTCGGGCTGGTGCACGTGGACCGCTCCGACCTCAGCCGCACCCCGAAGCGGTCCTTCGAGTGGTACGCCGAGCTCGCCCAGGGCGCCCGCGACGAGCTGTCCCGGGGCTCGGGCAGCTGACCCTTGGCGCGCTTCCGAGCCGCGCTCGGGTCCGTGCCAACTAGCCCTTCACGCTGCCGGCGAGCAGGCCGCGGACGAAGTACCGCTGCAGCGACAGGAACACGATCAGCGGCACGACCAGCGAGACGAACGCGCCTGCCGAGAGGATGTGCCAGTCCTGGCCGCGGGTGCCGGACAGCTCCGCCAGGCGTACGGTCAGCGGGGAGATGTCGAGGCTGCCGCCGCCGAAGACCAGGGCCACCAGGAGGTCGTTCCACACCCACAGGAACTGGAAGATGCCGAACGCCGCGATCGCCGGGGTCATCAGCGGGAGCATGATCCGGGTGAAGATCGCGACGTGCCCGGCTCCGTCGACGCGGGCGGACTCGATCAGCTCGCCCGGGATCTCCTTCATGAAGTTGTGCAGCAGGTAGATCGCCAGCGGCAGACCGAAGATCGCGTGGGAGAGCCAGATCGTGTAGAAGCCGCCGCCGGGCGCGGCTGCACCGGCCAGCTGGGGCAACCCGAACGGCGGGTTCACGTACAGCGTGAGCAGCGGGATCATCGTCACCTGGATCGGCACGATCTGCAGCGCGAAGATCGCCACGAACAGGAAGTGCCGACCGGGGAAGCGCATCCACGCGAACGCGTAGGCGGCCATGGTGGCCAGCGAGATCGGGATGATCACCGACGGGATCGTGATCACGATCGAGTTGATGAAGTACGTCGCGAGGTTCGTGTTGCTGCCGGAGAGGGCGACCTCGTAGTTGTCCCAGGTGACCTCGGGGTTGGTGAACCAGGTCCACCAGCCGCTGCTCTGCACCGATGCCTGGGGCCGGAACGAGGAGATGAACAGGCCCGCGGTCGGGATCGTCCACAGCACCGCGATGACCACGGCGATGAGCGAGGCCCACGGTGAGGTGAGCCGCTTGTGGGCGTTCTTGGCCGCCCGGCCGGCGCGTCCTTCGGCGGCCGGAGCGAGGGCCTCGGGTGCGGGGGGAGTGGTGGTGGTCATCGGGCCTCCAGCTTCCGCATCTGACGCACGTTGTAGATCACGATCGGTGTGACGAGCAGGAACAGCAGCACGGCGAGCGCGGCGCCGAGTCCGGAGTTGAAGGAGCGGAAGCTCTCGACGTAGAAGTCGTAGGCCAGCACGCTGGTGTTGAAGTTGCCGCCGGTGGTCGTCCGGACGATGTCGAAGACCTTCAGGGTGGTGATGCTGATGGTGGTGAGCACGACGATCAGGGACGGGCGGATGCTCGGCACAGTGATGTGACGGAACATCTTCCAGCCCGACACCCCGTCGAGCCGCGCCGCCTCGACGATGTCGTCGGGGATCGCCTTGATCGCGGCCGAGAGCACCGTCATCGCGAAGCCGGCCTGGACCCAGATCATGATCACGATCAGGAACAGCGTGTTCCACGGGTCGTTGAGCAGGAACCGGTAGGTGTCGAAGCCCAGGGACTTCAGGAGCTGGTTGGCCAGGCCGATCTGGTCGTTCTCGGTGGCCCGGTAGTCGTAGACGAACTTCCAGATCAGCGAGGCGCCGACGAGCGAGATCGCCATCGGCAGGAAGATCAGGCTCTTGGCGATCTTCTCGAAGCGGGCCTTGTCGACGAGTACGGCGTACACCAGGCCGACGAAGGTGGCCACCACCGGCGTGACGATCACCCACAGGGCGGTGTTGCGCAGCACGGTGAGCTTGGCGGGGTCGGTGAAGATCGTCTGGTAGTTCTCCCAGCCGATGAAGCTGTTGCCGCTGGAGTCGCGGAAGGACTCGTAGATGGTGCGCAGCCCCGGGTAGAGCAGGCCCAGGGCGATCATCAGCACCGCCGGAAGGATGAACGAGCTGCTCTGCAGGAAGTCCAGGATCCCGCGGGTGGCGCGGGAGCGCGGCTTGTCGGAACGGCCGGACTCCATCCGGTCGGCGATGAGCAGCAGCACTGCGACCACGCCGACGAACAGCCCGATGACGATGAGCATCTGGAGCAGCTTCTCGCCTGCTGACATCCGTCCTCCTCCGTGCCGGCCGGGAATCCCGGCTCGGCGTCGATCCTGCCAGTCCTCGACCCCGAATGCAGCGGGGACGCGGCAACTGCCACGTCCCCGCTGTCGATTCAGGACCTCATGTCAGGTCACGGCCAGGAGTTCTCGATCTTGTCGAGGCTCTCCTGGGTGCTCTGACCGGTGATCCAGGCGGTCATCTCCTTCCAGAAGCTGCCGGCGCCGACGGCTCCGGGCATCAGGTCGGAGCCGTCGAAGCGGAAGACCGCCTCGGGGTCGGCAAGCGTCTCGGCGGAGAGCTTGTCGATCGGGCTGACCAGGTTGTTCACGTCCAGGCCCTTGTTGGCGCTGACCCAGCCGCCGGCCGGGGTGGCCTTGGCCTTCTCGTTGGCCCACGTGTCGCTGGACAGGTAGGTCTGGAACGCGACCACCTCGGGACGGTCGGCGAACGCAGCGACGAACTCGCCACCGCCGAGGACCGGGCGGCCGAAGTCCTCGCTCACCGGCGGCAGGTAGAACGCGAAGGCGTCACCGTTCTCCGCGACCTCGGTGCCCTCGGGCCAGTTGGCGGCGTAGAAGCTCGCCTGGCGGTGCAGCGCGCACTTGCCGTCGAGGATCGGCAGGCCGCCGTCCTGGAACTCGGTCGAGGCGATCGACTTCACGTCGCCGAAGCCGCCGTTGACGTACTTCTCGTTCTTGAGGATGTCGCCGACGCGGTCCAGCGAGGCGACGATCGCCGGGTCGTTGAAAGCGATCTCGTGGTTGACCCACTGGTCGTAGACGTCCGGGCCTGCCTCGCGGAGGATGACGTCCTCGAGCCAGTCGGTGGCCGGCCAGCCGGTGGCGTCACCGGAGCCGATGCCCGCACACCACGGCTTGATGCCGGTGCTCGCGATCTCGTCGGACAGCGCCATCATGTCGTCCCAGGTCTGCGGGATCTCCCAGCCGTTCTCCTCGAACATCTTCGGGGAGTACCACACGAACGACTTCACGTTGGCGCCCAGCGGTGCGGCGTACAGCGTGTCGTCGACCGACCCGTAGCCACGCCAGTCCTCACCGAAGAACTCGTCGACGTTGTCCGAGACGCTCTGCGGCGCCTCCATGACCTTGCCGGTGTCGTTGACCAGGGTGTTGAGCAGGCCGGGCTGCGGGATGTAGGCGAGGTCCGGCGGGTTGCCGCTCTTGACGCGGACGACGAGCTGCGCCTCGAACTCCTTCGAGCCCTCGTAGACGACCTCCGCCCCGGTGCACTCCTCGAAGAGGTCGTAGGAGTCGATGTGCGGCTGGTCCTCGGGCGCCACGATCGAGGTGTAGAGGCTGACCTTCTTGCCGCTCAGGTCCCCCCACTCGGTCATCCCCTCGCACTCGGCCTTGCCCTCGCCGGGTGCGGTGCCACCTGCGCTCGTGCTGCCCCCGTCGTCATCTCCGCCACACGAAGCGAGGACGAGGCCAGCGCTGAGCATGATGGCGGCCGCGGACAAGCCACGGCGAGCCTTCGGTGATCGCATGTGCTGTGCTCCTCTTCTGCTGGACTCCGGTCCGGCCGCTCGGATGGGCGCGGTCCGCGTACCGGTTGGTTCCGAGAACATCGGTTCCGCGCAGCGTCTGCAACGGGAACCCGTAACGATGCCGTAACACTTTGAACGTGCAAATCCGTGGGGCGCCTAAGCCATTCATGCTGGTGCATGCGATGGGCGGATTGCGCACAACCGTGCGCTCCGCGGTGGTTGAGGAGCGAGCCTGCGAGCGTCTCGAAACCCCGGTGGTTGAGGAGCGAGCCGAGCTCCCGGTGGTTGAGGAGCGAGCCTGCGAGCGTCTCGAAACCCCGGGCGCCCGCGGCGGCGTCAGGGCAGCGCGTGTACGGCGAACTGCTCGGCCAACCGACCGGCAGCAAGGCCGTGCACCCCGGCCACCCGCGCGAGCTCCTCGCGCATCATCGCGCTCAGCCCCTCGCGGTCCGGGTGCTGACTGTCGTGGCACAGCAGGGCGGCCATCTTCGCGTCGAAGTGGTCGGTGACGTCCACGGCGTGGTTGCTGCCGCGAGGGTGGTCGGCGATCCACAGCTCCTGCGGCGACCACGGCTCGAGGCCCTCGTCGTCGAGCAGCTCGGGGAACGCGAACGGGTTGCCGGCCGCCGGATAGAGCGCCTGAGTCGCGGCCTCCCCACCGGCGAGGTGGTCGGGGTGCGACGGGGCGAGCCGGTCCCAGTCGCGTTCGGGGCTCTGGATCAGCACGCGTTGCGGACGCACCTGCCGGACCACCCGGGTCAGGTCGCGCACCAGGTCGCGGCTGACGACGAGCTCGCCGTCGACGTACCCGAGGAAGACCAGCCGCTCGACGCCGACCTCACGCGCGGCAGCGGTCTGCTCGGCGCGGCGGATCCGCGGCATCTCGGCGCGGTCGAGGCCGGGGTCGAACCCGCCGGCCTGCCCGTCGGTGATCACGCAGTAGGTGACCTCGACGCCGGCCTTGGTCCAGGTCGCGACCGTTCCGGCGGCGGCGAAGTCGACGTCGTCGGGGTGCGCGGTCACGACCAGGGCGCGTTCGACGTCGTGGTCGGGGAGCGGGGTCATGCCGACCAACCTAGGTGAGGAAGCCGGCCAGCTCGGCCAGCGCCCGCCGTGCCTCGGGGATCGGCAGGATCGGGTAGACGTGGATCAGCCCGGGCTCCTCGACGTACCTCAGCGGCCAGCCCTCCGCCACCGCGCGGTCGGCCAGCCGCCGGCACTGCGGCTGCAGCAGGTCCCGGGTGCCGCACCACATCAACGCCGGCGGCAGCCCGGCGAGGTCGCCGTTGACCGGACTCACCTCGGGCCGCGTGACGTCGTCGTCGCCGGCCCACCACGCCCCGCAGATCCGCAGCCGCGACAGCTTCAGCCACGGGTCCCGCCCGGCGGCCTCGATCGTGCCCGGGGTGGTGTCGGTCAGGTCCACCCACGGCGCGACCAGCACCAGGTGGGTCGGCTGCGGCCCGGGCCGTCAGGCGATCTGCTGCGCCAGCGCCAGCGCGAGGCCGCCGCCGGCGGAGTCCCCGGCGAGCACCACGCCGCCCGGCGACTCGATCGCGACCTGCTCGAACAGCCGCAGCAGGGGCTCGGTGGCGTCGCGCCAGGTGTGCGTGGGGGTGAGCGGGTAGACCGGGAACACCACGCGCAGGTCGAACCGCCGGGCCAGCCGGGCGACGTAGCGCCAGTGGGCAGTGTCGGCGTGCGAGACGAAACCGCCCCCGTGCAGGTAGAACAACGTGCGGGTGGGCGTCGTACCGGCCACCCGCAGGTCGTGCACCGGGAAGCCCACCCCGTCGACCTCGGTGACCTCGAAGCCGCGCAGCACCCGGCGCGGCGGGTCGGTCCTCGCGGCCGCCTGCGCGGCCAGCTTGCGGGCCCGGAACGCCTCGGTGTCGACCACCTCGCTCGCGCCGCGCAGCAGCGGGATCAGCGTGGCGACGGCGCGGCTGCGCAGGCTCGGCATGGGTCCACCTCCGTCGGGGCCGGCGTGCTGCGGAGGCTACCGCCCGCAGGTGTAGCCTGACCGCAGAACGACAGGGGAGCGCCGACCGGCGCTGAGAGTGCGGAACGGCCGCAGACCCTCGAACCTGATCCGGCTAGCACCGGCGAAGGAAGTCGAGTCTCGATCGCACGCGTGCGATCCCCTCCCGAAACACCTGGGAGTGCACAATGCGCATCACCACCCCGGCCCGCGGTGCGGGCCTCGCGGCGGCTGCCGCCCTGAGCCAGACCCTGAGCGCGTGCTCGCTCGGCGGTACGTCGGACGAGCCCGAACCCGCCGACGGCACCGCCGGGCCCGCGGACACCAAGGTCGTCCTGGCCAGCCACGAGTCGTGGTCGGTGCCCGAGGAGGTGCTCGCCGCCTTCACCGAGCAGACCGGGTACGAGGTCGAGGTGCAGGCCGCCGGGGACGCCGGCACGCTGACCAACAAGCTCGTGCTCACCAAGGGCTCGCCGATCGCCGACGCGGCGTTCGGGGTCGACAACACGTTCGCCTCCCGGGCGGTGTCGGAGGGCGTCTTCGCCGACTACGAGCCCGCCGACCCGCCGTCCTCGGTCGAGGGCTTCGAGCTGCCCGACGAGGCGGCCGCCGCCGCGCTCACCCCGGTCGACTTCGGCGACGTGTGCGTGAACGTCGACGACACCTGGTTCGCCGAGAAGGGGATCGAGCCGCCGGCCACGCTCGACGACCTCGCCGACCCGGCGTACAAGGACCTCTTCGTGACGCCCGGCGCGACCACCTCCTCACCGGGCCTGGCCTTCCTGCTCGCCACGATCGCGGAGTACGGCGACGGGTGGACCGACTACTGGGAGCGGCTGATGGCCAACGGCACCCGGGTCACCGCCGGCTGGAGCGACGCCTACACCGTCGACTTCACCGCCGGCGGTGGTGACGGCGACCGGCCGATCGTGCTGTCCTACGCCTCCTCCCCGCCGTTCACGATCCCCGAGGGCGGCGACGAGCCGACCACGAGCGCGCTGCTCGACACCTGCTACCGCCAGGTGGAGTACGCCGGCGTGCTCGAGGGCGCCTCGAACCCCGAGGGCGCGAAGGCGCTGATCGACTTCCTGCTCTCGCCGACCTTCCAGGAGGCGCTGCCGGAGAGCATGTACGTCTTCCCCGTCGACACCTCCGTCGAGCTGCCCGAGCTGTGGGCGCAGTGGGCGAAGGTCCCCGACGAGCCGCTCACCGTCGACCCCGACGAGGTCGCCGCGAACCGTGACGAGTGGCTGACCACCTGGGGAGAGATCACCACCCGGTGAGCGGCAACCGAGGGCTACGACTGGGGACCATCGCGCTCGCGGTGGTCCCGGTCGTGTTCCTCGGCGCGTTCTTCCTGCTCCCGCTCTCCGGCATGCTCGCTCGCGGCTTCTGGGTCGACGGGTCGCTCGACCTCGGCGGGCTGACCGAGACCCTCGCGCGCCCGCGCGTGCACCGGGTGCTGTGGTTCACCGTCTGGTCGTCCTCGGTCGCGACCGTGGTCACGGTGCTGTTCGGGGTGCCGGTCGCCTACGCGCTGTACCGGCTGGAGTTCCCCACCCGGCGGCTGCTGCGCGCGCTGGTGGTGATGCCGTTCGTGCTGCCCACGGTCGTGGTCGGCGTCGCGTTCCGCACGCTGCTCGCGCCCGCCGGGCCGCTGGGCTTCCTCGGCCTCGACGGTACGGCGGTCGCGATCCTCGCCGCGCTGGTGTTCTTCAACCTCGCCGTCGTGGTCCGCACGGTCGGCGGGTTGTGGGAGGGGATGGACCACCGTCGCGAGGACGCCGCCGCCGCGCTCGGTGCCTCGCCCTGGCAGGTGTTCACGACGGTCACGCTGCCGGCGCTGCGGCCCGGGATCGTCTCGGCGGCGACAGTGGTGTTCCTGTTCTGCTCCACGGCGTTCGGCGTCGTGCTCACCCTCGGCGGGCTGCGCTACGGCACCGTGGAGACCGAGATCTACATCCTCACCACCCAGTTCCTCGACCTCCGCGCGGCGGCGGTGCTGTCGGTGGTGCAGCTGGTGGCCGTCGTACTCCTGCTCACCCTGGCCGGGCGCACCCGCGGCACCCGGGTCCACGCCGTCGAGCGCGCGGGGTCCCGGAGGCTCGGCCGCCGGCCCGGACGGGGGGACGCGCCCGCACTGGCCGTCACCGCCGTCGTCGTGGCCTTCCTCGCCGCGCCGATCCTGACCCTGGTGGCGCGGTCCCTGCAGGACGGCGGCGGCTGGGGGCTGGGCAACTACCGGGCGCTTGGTACGACGGGCGACGGCACCGCTCTGCTCGTCCCCGGCTGGACCGCCCTGGAGAACTCGCTGCGCACCGCCGTGGACGCCACCTGGCTCGCGCTGCTGCTCGGCCTGACGGTGGCGTTCCTGGTCTCGCGTCCCACCCGGACCCGTGGCGAGCGGCGGGCACGGTCGCTGCTCGACGGGCTGTTCATGCTGCCGCTCGGCGTCTCCGCGGTGACCATCGGGTTCGGCTTCCTGATCACCCTCGACCGGCCGCCGCTGGACCTGCGCTCCTCGCCGGTGCTGGTGCCGATCGCGCAGGCGATGGTGGCGCTGCCGCTGGTCGTGCGCACCCTCGTGCCGGTGCTGAGCTCGATCGACCCGCGCCAGCGCCAAGCCGCCGCCGCGCTCGGCGCCTCACCGATGCGGGCGCTGCTCGTCGTGGACCTGCCCGCCGTGTGGCGGCCCGCCCTCGCCGCGGCCGGGCTGGCGTTCGCTGTGTCGCTCGGGGAGTTCGGCGCAACGAGCTTCCTGGCCCGGTCGGACCGGCCGACGCTGCCGGTGGTGATCTACCAGCTGATCTCGCGTCCCGGGCCTGAGAACTTCGGGATGGCGCTGGCCGCCTCGGTGGTCCTCGCGGTGGTCACGGTCACCGTGATGGGGGCCGTCGAACGGCTCCGGGTCGGGTCGATGGGAACGTTGTGACATGTTGACCGTGCGCGACCTGAGCGTCCGCTTCGACGACACCGTCGCCGTCGACGACGTGTCGCTGGACCTGCCCACCGGCGAGGTGCTCGCCGTGCTCGGGCCGTCGGGCTGCGGCAAGTCGACGCTGCTGCGCGCGATCGCCGGTCTCGAGGTGCTCGCCTCCGGGTCGGTCTCCTGGGACGGAGCCGACCTCGCCGGGGCGCCGACCCACAAGCGTGGGTTCGCGCTGATGTTCCAGGACGGCCAGCTGTTCCCGCAGCAGAGCGTCGCCGCCAACGTCGGCTATGCCCTGCGGCTGCGCGGGGTCAGTGGCGGCGACCGGGACACCCGGGTGGAGGAGCTGCTCGCACTGGTCGGGCTGCCCGAGCACGGGAACCGGTTGCCCGCCGAGCTCTCCGGCGGCGAACGGCAGCGGGTCGCCCTCGCCCGGTCGCTGGCCGCCGACCCGCGGCTGCTGCTGCTCGACGAGCCGCTGTCCGCGCTCGACCGGGAGCTGCGCGAACGGCTCGCCGGTGACCTGCGCCGGATCCTCACCGCGGCCGGCACGACGGCCCTGCTGGTCACCCACGACCAGGACGAGGTCTGGACGGTCGCCGACCGGGTCGCGGTGATGCAGGCCGGCCGGATCCTGCAGGTCGGCACGCTGGACGAGGTGTGGCGTGCGCCGGTCAGCGGTGAGGCGGCCCTGCTGCTCGGCTACCCCACGATCCTGCGCGGCGACCAGGCGCGACTGCTCGCCGATGCCGGCGGCCACGACGACCCCTCGTCGGTCGGTGCGATCGCGCTGCGGCGGTCGGCGTTGCAGGTCGACGCCTCCGGCCCGCTCGGCGGCCGGGTCGTCGCCGCGACGCTGACCCCGGACGTCGTCCGGCTGCGGGTGCTGGTCGCGGGGCTCGGCGAGATGCATGCCGTCGCGCCGCAGGACGCTGACGTGCGCATCGACCACGACGTGCACCTGCGGGTGGACATGGGGCGGACCGCCGTACTGCCTCCGGCTGCGCCTGCCCGAGAACCGGACTCGGCAGTTCGTTAGACTCCGCGCTTGTGAAGCGGCGGGCGTGGGCACTCATGGTCGGGGTTGCCCTGATGATGGGGCTGCTCGCGTTCGTCGCCAGCCAGCGCCTCGGCCTTCCGCT
>JBMOMG010000055.1:0-3092 GCA_049323155.1 Actinomycetota bacterium
GGCGTCCACACCGCCTACCCGGGCCTGATCGCCGCCCGTCGCTCGCGCACCGAGGAGCCGTCGGCTGTCTGAGCGCGTCGTCGACGTCACGGCGTCGGCCGACCCGGTCGGCGCCGTGCTCGCCGCCCACGAGCGCGGCGACCTCCTCGCCCTACGCACCTCGGGCACGTCCGGTGCTCCGCGAGCGGTGGTGCGTACGACGGCCTCCTGGTTCGACTCCTTCGGCACCGTCTCGCAGCTGCTCGACCTCGGCCCCGGTGCCCGGCTCTGGGTACCCGGACCACTCGCCGCGACGATGAACCTCTTCGCGGCGGTGCACGCGGCGTCCGTCGGCGCCACCGTGACGTCGACACCCGACGCCGCCACCCATGCGGTGCTCACGCCGGCCACCCTGGCCCGTACGAGCGCGCACGGCACCGACCTGCGCGGAGTGCACCTGCTCGTCGCCGGAGACCGGCTGACCCCGCGGCTGCACGACGAGGCGCTCGCCCAGGGCGCGTCACGCGTCAGCCACTACTACGGTGCAGCCGAGCTGTCCTTCGTCGCCTGGGGCACCCATGCTGAGGACCTCTCGCCGTTCCCCGGTGTCGAGGTCGAGTGCCGGGAGGGCCGGCTCTGGGTGCGCTCCCCCTACCTCATGCACCGGTACGACGGTCCCGACGGTCCCCTGCTGCACGGGGCCGACGGGTTCGTGACCGTCGGCGACCGTGGCGACGTGACCGAAGGCCGAGTGCTGGTCCACGGGCGCGGCAGCGACGCCGTGGTCACCGCGGGTGCCACTGTGCTGGTGGCCGACGTCGAGGCGGTCCTGGAGCGCGTGACCCGCAGTCCGGTGGTCGTGGTGGGCGCGGCGCACCCCGACCTGGGGCAGGTCCTGTGCGGGGTCCTGCACCACCCCGACGACCTGGCCGCGGCGCGCGCGGCGGCTCGCGAGCTCCTCGAGCCTGCCCAACGACCCAGGCGCTGGTACGCCCTCGGCGAGCTGCCGCTCACCGTCGCCGGGAAGGTCGACCGCGACCGGCTGACGGCGCTCCTGGCCGGCGCCGTACCCTTGGCCGCGCCATGAGCCTCCAGCCATCCGCCGACGCGCCCGTCATCGTGGGAGCCCTGCGCACCCCCATCGGCACCGCCGGACGGTCGCTCGCGGACGTCGACGCCGCCTCACTGGCCGCCCCGGTGCTCCGCGCGCTCGCCGCCACCCTGCCCGGGCTGCCGGTCACCGACGTCGTGCTCGGCAACTGCATGGGCCCGGGCGGCAACGTCGCCCGGGTGGCGGCACTCGCCGCGGGTCTCCCCCTCGACGTGCCGGGGCTGACCGTCGACCGGCAGTGCGGCGCCGGGCTGGCAGCGGTCGCCACCGCGAGCGCGCTGGTCCGCGAGACTCGGGGGCTGGTGCTCGCCGGCGGCACGGAGTCAGCATCCACCGCCCCGTGGCGGTTCTGGCCGCCGGCGGACGGACGGGAGCCGGTGCGCTACGAGCGGGCCCCGTTCGCGCCCGCCGACATCGGCGACCCCGACATGGGCCTCGCCGCCGACCTGCTCGCCGAGGAGCGGGGTGTCTCCCGCGAGCGGCAGGACCGCTACGCCGCCACCTCCCACGTCCGCGCCCACGCCACCCAGGAGGCCGGCGGCTTCGACGCCGAGATCGTCCCGGTCGCCGGTGTCCGCCGCGACGACCGGCCGCGGCCCGGCATGAGTGCCGCGCGGCTCGCCCGGCTGCGCCCCACCTTCCGGGACGGTGGCACGGTGACCGCCGGCAACGCGTGCGGTGTCAACGACGGCGCTGCGGCCGTGGCGGTCGTGGACGCTGCCACCCACGGGGAGCTGGGTCTCCCGGGGCTGCGGATGCTCAGCACTGCGACGGTCGGGGTCGACCCCAACCGGCCGGGCATCGGCATCGTGCCCGCGGTGCGGTCCGCGCTCGACCGCGCCGGGCTCACGCTCGACGACATCGACGCCGTCGAGCTCAACGAGGCGTTCGCCGGCCAGGTCCTCGCCTGCTGCGACGAGCTCGGCCTGGACCCGGAGCGGGTCTGCCCCGACGGCGGAGCACTGGCCCTGGGCCACCCATGGGGCGCGTCGGGGGCGGTGCTCGTCGTACGCCTCTTCAGCCGGCTGGTGCGCCAGGACGGTGGGCGGCACGGCCTGGCCGCGATCGCGGTCGGCGGCGGGCAGGGCGTGGCGATGGTGGTCCAGCGATGCCCGTGATCGAGGTCGACGCCGTCACGCACAGCTACGGCGAGGGCGCAGGCCGACGCACCGTGCTGCGTGACGTCTCCGTGCAGCTCACCGAGCAGCGGATCGGGGTCATCGGCGCCAACGGGTCGGGCAAGTCGACCTTCGTGCGGATGCTCAACGGGCTGGTGCTGCCGTCAGAGGGGACCGTCCGCGTCGGCGGCCTCGACACGGCCCGGCACGGACGAGAGGTCCGCCGCAAGGTCGGCTTCTGCTTCACCGACCCCGACGCCCAGATCGTGATGCCGACCGTGGCCGAGGACGTCGCCTTCGGGCTGCGCCGCCGGGGACTGGACAAGGCCGAGATCGCCACACGCGTGCGGACCACCCTGGAGACCTACGGGCTGGCCGGCCACGCCGACCACCCGGCCCACCTGCTCTCGGGTGGCCAGAAGCAGCTGCTGGCGCTCTCCTCGGTGCTGGTCACCGACCCCGAGGTCCTGGTGCTCGACGAGCCGACCACGCTGCTGGACCTGCGCAACGCAGCGCGGGTCGCGGCGGTCGTGCACTCCTTGCCGCACCAGGTGCTCCTGGTCACCCACCATCTCGACCTGCTCGCCGGCTTCGACCGGGTGCTGGTCTTCGACCAGGCCCGACTCGTGCACGACGGCAGCCCGGAGGACGCGACCAGGTTCTACCGGGAGCTGATGAGGTGAGCTCGCTCGGCCTCTACGTCCCCGGCGGCTCGGCCCTGCACCGGATGCGGGCCGGCACCAAGCTGCTGCTGATGCTGCTGGCGGGCGTGGGATCGGTGCTCCTGGACCGGCCGTGGCAGGTCGCCGTGGCGGTCGTGGCGGTGCTCGCCGGCTACCGGCTCGCGGGGCTCGGCCTCCGCATCGCCTGGCGTCAGGCCCGGC
>JBMOMG010000056.1:0-3089 GCA_049323155.1 Actinomycetota bacterium
CCGGCTCAGCGCGGCCCGGGCGAAGATCTGCTGCTCGGTGGTGGTGCGCTCGGAGCGGCCGCGGCCGATGAAGCTGACCGCCCAGTGCAGCAGCGCCGTCACCCGGTTCTTGAAGCCGGTGATGTAGACCAGGTGCACCGCGAGCCACATCAGCCAGGCGAGGAAGCCCGACAGCCGCAGCTTGCCGACCATCGCCACCGCCCGGAACCGGGAGATGATCGCCATGCTGCCCTTGTCGAAGTAGCGGAACGGCGGCTGCGGAGCCCGGCCGGCGAGCCGGTTGTCGATCTCCTTGGCGGCGTACTTCGCCCCCTGGATCGCGACCTGCGCGACACCTGGGAGGTTGTCGAGGCTGATCATGTCGCCGACCACGAACACCTCCGGATGGCCCGGCAGCGTGAGGTCCGGGTTGACCCCGATCCGGCCGGCGCGGTCGAGCGGCGCGCCGGTCTGCTCGGCCAGCGTCCGGCCCAACGGGCTGGCCTGCACACCCGCGGCCCACACCTTGGTGACCGCTTCGATCCGGCGGCGGCTGCCGTCCTTGTCCTTGACCTCCAGGCCGCGCTCGTCGACGTCGACGACCATCGCGCCGAGCTGCACCTCGACACCGAGCTTCTCCAGCTCCTCCTTCGTCTTGTGCCCGAGCTTGGCGCCGAACGGGGGGAGCACCTGCGGCGCCGCGTCGAGCAGGATCACCCGCGCCTCGCGGGTGTTGATCCGCCGGAAGTCGTGCTTGAGCGTGCGGTGCGCGAGCTCGGCGATCTGGCCGGCCATCTCGACACCGGTCGGGCCGGCGCCGACCACCACGAAGGTCAGCAGCCGCTCGATCTCCTCGTCGGTCTCGGCGATCTCCGCGAGCTCGAACGCTCCGAAGATCCGGCCGCGCAGCTCCAGCGCGTCGTCGATCGACTTCATGCCGGGGGCGAACTCCGAGAACTGGTCGTTGCCGAAGTAGGACTGGCCGGCGCCGGCGGCCACGATGAGGGAGTCGTACGGCGTCACCGTCACGCGGTTCAGCACGTGCGAGGTGACCGTCCTGGCCTCCAGGTCGATGTCGGTGACCTCCCCGAGGATCACCCGGGCGTTCTTCTGCGAGGCGAGCACCTCCCGGGTGGGCGGGGCGATCTCGCCCTCGGACAGGATCCCGGTGGCCACCTGGTAGAGCAGCGGCTGGAACAGGTGGTGGGTGGTCTTCGCGACCATCGTCACCTCCACGTCCGAGCGGCGCAGCGCCTTGGTGCCGAACAGCCCACCGAAGCCCGAGCCGATCACCACGACCCTGTGCCGGTCCGGTGCGGTCTGGTTCATCGTGTTGCCTCTCCTCGGTGACGTGGTGTCGCGGTGAGTGTGCCCATTCTCGGGCTCCCTCAGGCACAACAACCGAGCCGTCTCGGGGCTTTCCGGTGCGAGGAGACTCACATGGTCGGGCAGGATGGGCCGGGTGACCCACTACGACCTGGCGATCATCGGCAGCGGCTCGGGCAACTCGATCGCCGACGGCCGCTTCGCCGACCGCAAGACCGCGATCCTCGAGAAGGGCGTCTTCGGCGGGACCTGCCTCAACGTCGGCTGCATCCCGACGAAGATGTTCGTCCACCCCGCCGACCTCGCTGCCGGGGTGCGCCACGCGCGCGAGCTCGGCGTCGACCTGACACTGGACGGCGTGCGCTGGCGCGAGATCCGGGACCGGATCTTCCGGCGGATCGACCCGATCTCGGTGGCCGGGCGCAGCTTCCGCGCCGAACGGCTGGAGAACGTCACGCTCTACGAGGGGCACGCCCGGTTCACCGCGCCGCGCACGATCGACACGGGCACCGGCGAGACGATCACCGCCGACCAGGTCGTGGTCGCGGCCGGCAGCCGGGCCGTCGTGCCCGACATCCCCGGCCTGGCCGAGGTCCCGCACCACACCAGCGACACGATCATGCGCATCGACGACCTCCCGGCACGGATGGCGATCATCGGCGGCGGGTTCGTGGCCGCGGAGTTCGCCCACGTGTTCGGCTCCTTCGGCACCGAGGTGACCGTCCTCAACCGGTCCGGGGCGCTGCTCCGCGGCGAGGACGAGGAGGTCTCCGCGCGGTTCACCGAGCTCGCGCGGCAGCGCTGGGACGTGCGGTTGGAGACGGTCGCGGTCAAGGTCGAGGAGTACGACGGCTGCATCCGGCTGCACCTCGACGGGCCCGAGGGCGCAGCCGTGCTCGACGTGGACACGGTGCTCGTCGCGACCGGTCGCCGCTCGAACTCCGACGGCCTCGACCTGGACAGGGCCGGTGTCGAGGTCGACGCCGACGGGCTGGTCGTGGTCGACGAGTTCCAGCGCACGACCGCTGACGGGGTGTGGGCCCTGGGTGACGTGAGCAACCGCTTCCAGCTCAAGCACGTGTCCAACCACGAGGCGCGGGTGGTCCAGCACAA
This sequence comes from Actinomycetota bacterium, assembly GCA_049323155.1. Taxonomy (GTDB): domain Bacteria; phylum Actinomycetota; class Actinomycetes; order Propionibacteriales; family Nocardioidaceae; genus Nocardioides_C. The sequence goes on from JBMOMG010000056.1 coordinate 2,419, forward strand.
CCTGCTGCACCTCGACGACCCCGACGTGTGGATGCGCACGAACCACGACGCCGTACCGAGCGCGGTGTTCACCTCACCGCAGGTCGCCTCCGTCGGGATCACCGAGCAGGAGGCCCGCGAGCGCGGGATCGAGCACGTGGTGGCCAAGCAGATGTACGCCGACACCGCCTACGGCTGGGCGATGGAGGACACGACCAGCTTCGCCAAGGTCGTCGCCGAGCCCGGCACCGGCAAGCTGCTCGGCGCCCACGTGATGGGGCCCGAGGCGTCCAACCTGATCCAGCCGCTGATCGCAGCCATGTCGTTCGGGCAGAGCGCGCACCAGGTGGCCCGCGGCCAGTACTGGATCCATCCCGCGCTCAGCGAGGTCGTGGAGAACGTCCTGCTCGGCGTCGCCGACGCGCCACGGACCGCGACACCCGGCTGACCAGCCGGCCGGTCACCGGGCCGGCGAGCCGGTTGCGGTGCGCGGGCGGGCCGGGCCGGACGGTCATCGACGCGACCTCGCTCAGGGCGGGATGCTCGTGGTCGCCGTCCTCGACCACGCCGGTCCACCAGCTCAGTGCCAGCCCCTCGTCGCCGCGGTCCTCCAGCAGCGCGAGGTTGTTGTCGAACCACGGCCCGCGCAGCAGGCCCCAGGTGAACGGCGGGTCGGGCACGTGCGCCGACCT
>JBMOMG010000057.1:0-3084 GCA_049323155.1 Actinomycetota bacterium
CGTCCTCCAGCAGCACCGGCGTGCCGACCTCCTGCCACCGGGTGCGCAGGTGGATCCCGGCGGCGTCCGCGAGCCGCGCACCGAAGCCGAGCCGGATCTGGGAGTCGTGGTTGCCGCTGGTCACCACCACCCGCGCCCGGGAGGCGGCGAGCCGGGCGAAGGTCTCGTCGGCGAGCTGCACCGCGTCGACGGGCGGCAGGGCGCGGTCGTAGATGTCCCCGGCGACGACGACGAGGTCGACCTGCTCATCCTCGACCGTCGCGACCAGGTGGTCGACGAAGGCCGCCTGGGCGTCGAGGAGCCCTTCACGGTGGAAGGACCTGCCCAGATGCCAGTCGGAGGTGTGGAGGATGCGCACGTCCGGAACGCTATGCGGAGGCGCCGACAATCCGGGTGATCACACGCCGATCCGATCAGGCTCGGAGTAGACGACGAAGCGGTCGTCGCGGATGAAACCGACAGTGCACAGCCCGGAGCGTTGCGCCAGGTCCACGGCGAGGCTCGACGGAGCTCCCACCGCGGCGATCACGCCCACACCCGCCGCCACCGCCTTCTGCGCCAGCTCGAAGCCGATCCGTCCGCTGACGCAGAGGACGGGCAGGTCGGTCGGTGCGCCGGCCAGGATCCGGCTGCCCACGACCTTGTCCACGGCGTTGTGGCGGCCGATGTCCTCGCGCACCACGACCGGCGTCCCGTCGGCGTCGAAGAGCGCAGCCGCATGCAGCCCGCCCGTGGTCGAGAAGACCTTCTGAGCTTCGCGCAGCCGGTCCGGGAGGATCCCGATCACGTCCGCGGCGACCGTCGGGCCGCCGGCTTCGGTCCGCCGGTCCGTGGACGCGGCCGACAGGACGTCCTCGACGCTCTGCTTGCCACACACGCCGCACGCGGAGGATCCGGCGGTCGGTCCGTCGTAGCGGCCGCCGGGGTCGCGCAGCGGGGGAGCGGTGAGCTCGACGGTGACGACGTTGAACTCCTGCTCGCGGGTGAGCGTATGGTCGGTGCAATACGCCACCGTATGCAGATGGCCATTCGCCGCGATCAGCCCCTCGCCATACAGGAACCCCGCGGCGAGCTCGAAGTCGTGCCCGGGCGTGCGCATCGTGACCGTGAGTCGCTCGGGTGGACGGCCCGGCCACGCCAGCCGGATCTCCAGCGGCTCCTCGGTGGAGAGGCGGTCCTCCCGGTCGCGGGACGCACCTGCTGTGACCTCACGCACACGTACCCGCCTGGACGGTCCTGGACGGCGGGGGAGGGGCACGCCGACCAGCCTATATTTGAGTGACCGGAACGACGAGAGGACACGGTGTTCGCGCGCAGGAACGACGATGACGGGTGGACGTCGACGGTGTCGTCGGGCTTCGCACTCGCCGGTTTCCTGACCCTCGTCTTCATCGCCTTCACGCTGCTCGCGATGGGTCCGCTCATCGCCTACGACGCCTACTTCAACCTCGAGCCGCCGCCGAAGGGCTGGGTCCCGGTCCTCCACGTGCTCGACCGCGTCGGGCAGCGCGCGGTCGCGCTCCCGGTGCTGGCGGGGGCGGTGTACTGGGTCTACCGGCGCACCCGCTCCCTGCGCCCGGCGGCAACGGCGTTGGCGTCGGTGCTGCTGCTCAACCTCGTCGTCGGGGTGCTCAAGCTCGGCCTCGGCCGCGCCCAGCCCTACACCGCGGACCCGTCGTTCTTCGCCGGCGGGATGGCCTACCCGTCGGGTCACGCGGCCAACGTGGTGCTCGTCTACGGTCTCGCGGTCTACCTGATCAGCCACTACACCCGGCCCGCCAGGCGGGTCCTGATCTTCCTGTGGAGCCTCGTCGCAGCGCTCTCGGTCACCATGGTGGTGACCTCGCTGACCCTGAACTGGCACTGGTTCGCCGACCTGGTTGCCGGGCTCCTGGTCGGCGGGATCGTCCTGGAGCTCACCGCGACCGTGGACCGGATGGTCCCCGACGACGCGACCGTGCCTCAGTGGCTCAGGTCCAGAACCGCTCGCGCGCGTGGACGCATCGCTCGAGCTCGTCCGTGGAGTCGGCCACGGCACGGCGCAGGCTGAGGTCCAGCCCCTCGTCTGCAAGCAGCACCCGCGCCCGGTCCAGCGTCGCCCGGTGTACCGCCAGCCGCGGGAAGAAGTCCCGTGCCGCGTCCGCGAGCACCCATCCCGACCGCACCCCGGCGGTCCCGGGGAGCTCCTGGAAGTAGCGCTCGACGTAGCCGTCGGTCAGCGACTCCTGACCCAGCTGCCACATGCCGCGACCGGCGGCCTCGATCTCGTAGTTCGACGCCTGGTGCTCGCCGGTGAAGTGCGACCAGGCGAACCGCTTCGCCTCGGCGTCCGGGAGCGAGCACAGCGCCCGGACATGGTCGACCGCCGCCTGCGTGGTCCGCTCACGGTCCAGCCAGTCGGCGAGCTCGGCGCGGTCGACTGCACCCAGGGAGGCCAGTCGGACCAGGATCCGCCAGCGCAGGTCCAGGTCGACCGTGATGCCGGCGGCCAGGCCGGTACCCTCCAGCCAGGTCCGGAGCTGGTCGGGAGCATCCTCCGAGGCGATGACGGCTCGGAACGCTGCCAGCTGGACACCCGACCCCGGCTCCGCCGTCGTCAGGCGGCTCACGGCCGCGTCGTGGAACCGGGCCAGCGCCGCGGCCGGGTCGGGGTGCACCCGGTCAACGAGCGTGCCCAGCCCGAAGGTGGTGAGCGCACCGACCGCGATGTCGCGGTCCTCGTGCGGAAGCCCGGCCTCGGTCAGCCGCAGTGCCACCTCGGGATCGACCAGCGCGTTGGAGACCCCGTCACGCACCGCGCTCCACACCGAGGCGCGCAGCAGCGGGTCGGTCATCTCCGGCAGCAGCCCCGGCAGTGCCGCCAGGGTCAGGTCGTCCAGCCCGAGCCTGGCCCAGGTCTGGTCCCGCGGGTCGAGTACGACGGGCGCGGTGGCCGTCGTGGGGGAGAGCGAAGCCGGCTCGGAGGACACGGTGATCGGGTGGGTGGTCCAACCGCCCTGCCCGTCGTACACCGCGACGGCGAGGGCGTGGGAACGGTCGGCGGGGTGTGCCTCCGGAGCGGTGCGTCGGACCGCCGGCGGGCTC
>JBMOMG010000058.1:0-41786 GCA_049323155.1 Actinomycetota bacterium
CCGGATGATCCGTGGGCGTCGGGTCGAGCACGACAGCCGGACCGACGACGTACGCCGGCAGCTCCACCCCGAGCACCTGCGGCGCGAGGTCCGGCAGGACCGGGGGTGCCTCCGGCAACCGTTGGGAGGAGGCGAGCACGGCACCCAGTGCGACGGCGACGGCGCCCAGCGCGAGTGTGCGGACAAGGGCACCCTGGTGCTCCACGACATGCGGGTGCGCTCGACGGATCCCCACGCCCCCACCCCCTGGCTCGAGCTGACCAGGTCACCCGGCTCGACGCGCGGAGGTGGTGCCCGGATCCTGGGATGGCACCCCCCACTTCCAGGATCCGGCTCCCCACCCCCCGGCTCGTCCCCCTGGACCAGGTTTCCTGACCCCAGTCTCGGGGGTCCGGTTGCGGACCCCAATGGCGCGACGTCCCGGTCTGTACCGCCTTAGGGCCTGTGTCCGCATGGCCCTGATGGTGCTGCGTATGCCGGGCATGGAGCCGGACAACGCGAACGGCACGCCCCGTGCGGGACGGGCCGTTCGTCGCCGTGCTGCCGGAGGTCAGCGGCTGGCGGTGCCCTCGGTGTAGTCGGCGTCGTGCGACTTCACCCAGCTCATCAGCTTGCGGAGCTCGCGGCCGGTGGTCTCGATCGGGTGCTGCTCGCCCTTGGCGCGCAGCTCCTTGAACTCCGGCGCACCGGCGTCCTGGTCGTCGATGAACCGCTTGGCGAACGCGCCGTTCTGGATGTCGGTGAGGACGTCCTTCATGCGCGCCTTGACCGAGTCGTCGATGACGCGCGGGCCGGAGACGTAGTCGCCGTACTCCGCGGTGTCCGAGACCGACCAGCGCTGCTTGGCGATGCCGCCCTCGTACATCAGGTCGACGATCAGCTTGAGCTCGTGGAGGCACTCGAAGTAGGCGACCTCGGGCTGGTAGCCGGCCTCGGTGAGGGTCTCGAAGCCCTTCATCACCAGCTCGGAGACGCCACCGCAGAGGACGGCCTGCTCACCGAACAGGTCGGTCTCGGTCTCCTCGGTGAAGGTGGTCTTGATGCCGCCGGCACGCAGGCCGCCGATCGCCTTGGCGTAGGACAGCGCGAGGTCCCAGGCCTTGCCGGTGGCGTCCTTCTCGACCGCGACGAGCACCGGGACACCGCGGCCCTCGGAGAACTCCCGGCGCACCAGGTGGCCGGGGCCCTTCGGGGCGACCATGGCCACGTCCACGCCCTCGGGCGGGGTGATGTAGCCGAAGCGGATGTTGAAGCCGTGGCCGAAGAACAGCGCGTCGCCCTCGACCAGGTTGGGCTCGACGGCCTCCTTGTAGAGGTCGCGCTGCTTGTGGTCGGGGGCGAGGATCATGATCAGGTCGGCCTCCTCGCAGGCCTCGTACGGCGTGAGGACGCGCAGCCCCTCCGCCTCGGCCTTCGCCCGGCTCTTGGAGCCCTCGGGCAGGCCGACGCGCACGTCGACGCCGGAGTCGCGCAGGGACAACGCGTGGGCGTGGCCCTGGCTGCCGTACCCGAGGACCGCAACGTTGCGGCCCTGGATCACGGACAGGTCGGCGTCATCGTCGTAGAACATCTCAGCCACGGGGGCTCTCCTTCTCGGGTGTGCATCTGGTGCGGTGTTATGGACGGTTCCCACGAGGCAGGACGCGTGTGGAGCGTCCATAACCCCGCGTTACTTGGGTTCTGGGGGGGGTCAGACGGCTGCGGGGGGCGCCGGGACGGGCACCGGACGCAGGGTGCGGTCGGTGATCGAGCGGCCACCCCGGCCGATCGCCACCATCCCGGACTGCACGAGCTCGCGGACCCCGAACGGCTCGAGCACCTTGAGGAACGCCTCGAGCTTCTCGGCGTTGCCGGTCACCTCGATCGTGACCGCGTCGGTGGCCACGTCGACGACCTTGGCCCGGAACAGCTGCACGGTCTCCAGCACCTGGCCACGGGTCTCGGCGTCGGCCTTGACCTTGACCAGCAGCAGCTCCCGGGTGACCGAGGCCGGCTGGTCGAGCTCGACGATCTTGATCACCTCGACCAGCTTGTTCAGCTGCTTGGTGACCTGCTCGAGCGGCGACTCCTCGACGTTGACCACGATCGTCATCCGGGAGACCTCGGCGTGCTCGGTCGGGCCGACGGCCAGCGAGTCGATGTTGAAGCCACGACGGCTGAACAGCCCCGCGATCCGGGCCAGGACGCCGGGCTTGTTCTCGACCAGGACGGACAGGGTGTGCTTGCTCATCGGCTCTCCTCGGTCTCGAGACGCTCGCTCCTCGACCAGCGGTTCACAGGTCGTCCTCCTCGAACTCGGGCGCCATGTCCCGGGCGAACTTGATGTCGTCGTTGCTGGTGCCGGCGGCGACCATCGGCCAGACCATCGCGTCGCGGTGCACGCGGAAGTCGATCACGACGGGCACGTCGTTGATCTCCATCGCCTTCTGGATCACCGCGTCCACGTCGTCGGGGTTGTCGCACGACAGCCCGACGCAGCCGTAGGCCTCGGCCAGCTTCGGGAAGTCGGGGATCCGGATCTCGGCGTTGCGCTGCAGGTCGGTGTTGGAGTAGCGCTCGTTGTAGAACAGCGTCTGCCACTGCCGGACCATGCCGAGCGAGGAGTTGTTGATCAGCGCCACCTTGATCGGGATGCCCTCGATGGCGCAGGTGGCCAGCTCCTGGTTGGTCATCTGGAAGCAGCCGTCGCCGTCGATCGACCACACGGTCGCCTCGGGCCGGGCGACCTTCGCGCCCATGGCGGCGGGCACGGAGAAGCCCATCGTGCCGAGACCGCCGGAGTTGATCCAGGTGTTGGGGTTCTCGTAGCCGATGAAGTGGGTGGCCCACATCTGGTGCTGGCCGACCCCGGCGACGTACACCGCCTCCGGGCCGGCGATCTTGCCGAGCCGCTCCAGGACGTACTGCGGGGAGAGCGAGCCGTCCTCGGGAGCGTCGTAGCCCAGCGGGTACTTGGCCTTCACCCCTTCGAGGAAGCCCTTCCAGGCCGCGTAGTCGCCCTCGTGGCCGGCGTCCGCCTCGGTCTGCAGCGCGACGATCAGGTCGGCGATCACCTCGCGGGCGTCGCCGACGATCGGCACGTCGACCGCGCGGTTCTTGCCGATCTCGGCCGGGTCGATGTCGGCGTGGACGACCTTGGCGTTGGGTGCGAAGGAGTCCAGGTTGCCGGTCACCCGGTCGTCGAAGCGCGCGCCCAGGCTGACGATCAGGTCGCTGCGCTGCAGCCCCGCGACCGCGGCCACGGTGCCGTGCATGCCCGGCATTCCGAGGTGCTGGGGGTGGCTGTCGGGGAACGCGCCGCGGGCCATCAGCGTGGTGACGACCGGGATCCCGGTCATGTCCGCGAGCACCCGCAGCTCCTTGGCCGCCCGGGCCCGGATCACGCCACCGCCGACGTAGAGCACCGGCCGGCGGGCCTCGAGGATCAGCTTCGCCGCCTCGCGCACCTGCTTGGCGTGCGGGCGGGTCACCGGGCGGTAGCCGGGCAGGTTCAGCTCGGTGGGCCACTCGAAGGTGGTCGTGGCCTGCAGGGCGTCCTTGGAGATGTCGACCAGGACCGGGCCGGGCCGACCGGTCGAGGCGATGTAGAACGCCTCGGCGATCGTGCGCGGGATCTCGGCGGCGTCGGTGACCAGGAAGTTGTGCTTGGTGATCGGCATGGTGATGCCGCGGATGTCGGCCTCCTGGAAGGCGTCGGTGCCGATCGAGCCGCTGGAGACCTGACCCGTGATCGCCACGACCGGCACCGAGTCCATGTAGGCGTCGGCCAGCGGGGTCACCAGGTTCGTCGCGCCCGGCCCGCTGGTGGCCATGCACACGCCGACCTTGCCGGTGGCCGCGGCATAGCCCTGGGCGGCGTGGCCGGCGCCCTGCTCGTGACGCACCAGGATGTGGCGGAGCTTGACGGAGTCGAAGAGCGGGTCGTAGGCGGGGAGGATCGCCCCGCCCGGGATGCCGAATACGTTCTCGGCTCCAGCGCACTCCAACGCCTTGATGAGGCTCTGCGCCCCTGTCACACGCGCGCCGGTGGCCTGCTCGCTCATGATCGCCTTCCCTCTTGTCCGTGCATCTCGCCCAACAAAAAACCCCTCGGCCCGGTGGGCAAACGAGGGGTGACGCGTGTGCTGCTGGCTGTGGCCGGTCAGCTGACGCGTCGCGTGCGTACGACAATCTCAAAACGCATGCGACCACTCTCCCGCGCGCCCGCGCCTCTCGTCAATCGAGTGTGACACGGGTCCCAGTATATGGAACGGCCATCCCACATCGTGGCGGGGCTACTGGTAGCTGACGAATCGCACGCGCGGCCGCAGCCGCAGCACGTCCGCGGGGCGCATCAGGTCGACGTCCTCGTCGTAGAAGAGCTTGAAGCCCATCGTGAACTGCTCCGGCTCGGCGACGGTCGCGTAGGTCTGCCGCTTCTGGGACCGCGTCCCGAAACCGTCGACGTGCTGCACCATGGCCAGCCGCGGCCGGTCGACGACGTCCTTGATGCCGATCACCATGTCGCGGCGGAACTGGTGCAGCAGGAACAGCTTCTGCGGATGGTCGTTGTCCACGGCGATCCGCTGCAGCCACCGCGAGACCCGGTTGACCTCGGCGGCCCGCACCTGGCCGATCGTCTCCCCCGGCACCTGGCCGCGGTCCATCCGCCACTCCGGGTCGAGGGCGAGGCCCACCCACGGCTTCTCCAGCGCCCAGCGCCAGCGCTTGGCCACCTTCAGGAAGCCCGAGCGGCCCGGCTGGAGGTCCAGCACGAGCAGGGCACGGTTGCGCCGCGCCGCCCGGATGTAGCGCTGCACGTGCTCGCGTGCGATGTCGTGGCTGTAGTCACCGTCCGCCCCTGGCGTCCGGTCGGCGATGGTGACGATCAGCTCGTAGGCGATCTGCACCTTGTGGCCGCGGCGCTCGAACGGCTTCGCGGCCTCGCGCAGCCTGCGGGTGATCCGGTCCGGGGTGTCCTCACCCAGCACGCCCATCACCGGCGTGGTCGCCGTGCCGTAGTAGGCCACGACCACGTGCCCGGGGAACAGCCGGCGGCCGCCCTGCGGCAGCTGCGGTCGCCGGTCGGTCCCGGCTCGCGCGGTCCGGTCCGCCGCCGGCGCGACGAGGGCGGTGGACGTCGTACCGGTCCCTCCGGCTGCCGCTCCGGGCACGGCGCCGAGGCCGACCACGAGCGCAGCGGCCAGAGTGGAGGTGAGGAGGGCGCCGACCCGGCGCTGCGAGCTCATGGGACCCACGCTAGAGCCGGGGCGCGCGAGGCAGCGGCAGCGACATGGTCAGCCGCGGCTCAGGGTCTCCGGGGCCGGGTCGTCGTCGAACCCGGGCAGCCCGTCGATGCTCTGCAGGTTCTTCGTGCGGCGGTACTCGACCAGCCCGTCGGCGCCCTTGCGCTCCATGTGCCCCGGCAGCAGGTCCCGCTCCCCGACGTACTCCAGCAGCGGCACGCCGAACCCGCACGTGTCGGAGACCCGCTCGACGTCGACGACGATCACCGCGCGGGCGCCACGTAGCTCGGAGAACCGCGGCGCCCACGCGGCGTACTCGTCGTCGTAGATCGTCACCACCCGGCCCCGCCCGTGCAGGCGTACGACGTTCGGCGGGCCGCTGAACGCGCAGAACATCAGCGTGATCCGGCCGTTCTCGCGCAGGTGCGCGATCGTCTCGACGCCGCTGGCGGTGATGTCGAGGTAGGCCACCTGGTGCTCGTCGACCACGGTGAACGTGCCGCCGACGCCCTTGGGCGAGACGTTGACGTGCCCGCCCTCGAGCGGCGCGGTGGCGACGAAGAAGACCGGCTGCTGCTCGATGAACGCGCGCAGCCGGCCGTCGATCCCGTCGTGGACCTTACCCACAGACGGCCCCGTGGGCGGCCGACTGCACCACCTTGGCGTACTTGCCCAGGACACCCTTGGTGTACTTCGGCGCGTGCGGTGCCCAACCGTCCTTGCGGGCCTCGAGCTCGGCGGGGTCGATGGTCACCTCGAGCAGCCGGTTGGACACGTCGAGCCGGATCGGGTCGCCGTCGCGCACGAACGCGATCGGGCCGCCGTCCACGGCCTCCGGAGCGACGTGACCGACGCAGAGCCCGGTCGTCCCGCCGGAGAACCGACCGTCGGTGAGCAGCAGCACGTCCTTGCCCAGGCCGGCGCCCTTGATCGCGCCGGTGATCGCGAGCATCTCGCGCATGCCCGGCCCGCCCTTGGGCCCCTCGTAGCGGATCACCACGACGTCGCCGGCCACGATCTGGCCGGCCTCGAGAGCGTCCATGGCGGCGCGCTCGCCGTCGAAGACGCGCGCGGTGCCCTCGAAGACCTCGTCGTCGAAGCCGGCGGTCTTCACGACAGCGCCCTCGGGAGCCAGCGTGCCCTTGAGGATGGTCAGGCCGCCGGTCTTGTGGATCGGCTCGGAGAGTTTGCGGATGATCTCGCCGTCGAGCTCGCGCGGGGCGAGTGCCTCGAGGTTCTCGGCCATCGTCTTGCCCGTGACGGTCAGCGTGTCGCCGTGCAGCAGGCCGGCGTCGAGCAGCGCCTTCATCACGACCGGGATGCCGCCGACCTTGTCGACGTCGTTCATCACGAACCGGCCGAACGGCTTGAGGTCACCGAGGTGCGGCACCTTGTCGCCGATCCGGTTGAAGTCGTCGAGGGTCAGGTCGACCTCGGCCTCGCGGGCGATCGCGAGCAGGTGGAGCACGGCGTTGGTGGAGCCGCCGAGCGCCATGGTGACCGCGATGGCGTTCTCGAACGCCTCCTTGGTCATGATCTGCCGGGCGGTGATCCCCTGGCGCAGCAGGTTGACCACGGCCTCGCCGGAGCGGTGCGCGAACCCGTCGCGGCGGCGGTCGACGGCCGGCGGCGCGGCCGAGCCGGGCAGCGACATGCCGAGCGCCTCGGCGATCGAGGCCATCGTGTTGGCGGTGTACATGCCGCCGCAGGCGCCCTCGCCGGGACAGATCGCGCGCTCGATCCGGTCGACCTCCTCGCGGCTGATCTTGCCGGCGATGCAGGCTCCGACCGCCTCGAAAGCGTCGATGATCGTGACGTCCTTGCCGTCGACCTGGCCGGGCATCGTGGACCCGGCGTAGAGGAACACCGAGGCCAGGTCGAGCCGTGCGGCGGCCATCAGCATGCCGGGCAGGGACTTGTCGCAGCCGGCGAGCAGCACCGAGCCGTCGAGGCGCTCGGCCATCATCACGGTCTCGACGCTGTCGGCGATCACCTCGCGGGAGACCAGCGAGAAGTGCATCCCCTCGTGGCCCATCGAGATGCCGTCGGAGACGGAGATCGTGCCGAACTCGAGCGGGTAGCCGCCGCCGGCGTGCACGCCGTTCTTCACTGCCTTCGCGAGCCGGTCCAGCGAAAGGTTGCACGGGGTGATCTCGTTCCACGACGAGGCCACGCCGATCTGCGGCTTGGCGAAGTCCTCGTCCCCCATGCCCACCGCGCGGAGCATGCCGCGCGCGGCGGCCCGCTCGAGGCCGTCGGTGACGTCGCGGCTGCGGGGCTTGATGTCCGGCTGGTTCTGGGGAGTGGAGGTGCTCTCGGGCATGCCCAGAGACTACGCCGGGTGTCCCCCGCGCCTGCGGGGTGTCTCAGCGCCTGTGCTGTCTAGGGTGTCCCGGGTGACCCTCGCACCGCGCCGCACCGGCGACCCGACCAGCCAGGCCCAGGCCGTGTGGCTCGTGGTCGGCGGCATCGTCTCGGTCCAGGTCGGCGCGGCGATCGCCAAGGACCTCTTCGACGAGATCCCGCCGACGGCCCTGGTGTGGCTGCGGCTGCTCACCTCCGCGGTGGTCCTGGTCGCGATCGCCCGACCGAGCCTGCGCGGCCGGTCCGGCGGTGACTGGCGGGTGGCGCTCGGCTTCGGGGTCAGCCTGGTCACGATGAACTGGGCGATCTACCAGTCCTTCGCCCGGATCCCGCTCGGCATCGCGGTGACCATCGAGTTCCTCGGACCGCTGCTGGTCGCCGTGGCCGGGTCGCGCCGGCCCCGCGACGTGGCGTGGGTGGTGCTCGCCGGCGCCGGCGTCGCGCTGCTCGGCATCGCGCCCGGCGAGGTCACGCTCGCCGGCGTGCTGTTCGCGCTGCTCGCGGGCGCCGCGTGGGCGTCGTACATCCTGCTCAGCGCGCAGACCGGTCAGCGCTGGCCGGGGATCTCCGGGCTCGCGGTCGCGAGCGTGGTGGGCGCGGTGGTGCTCGCTCCGCCTGCGGTCGCCGCGGCCGGCTCGACGCTGCTCGACCCGAGGATCCTGCTGCTGGGGGCGGCGGTCGGCCTGCTGTCGTCGGTGGTCCCGTACAGCTTCGAGCTCAAGGCGCTGCGCCGGATCCCGCCACGGGTGTTCGGCGTGCTGATGAGCCTCGAGCCCGCCGCGGCCGCGCTCGCCGCGATGCTGCTGCTCGCGGAGTTCCTCTCCCCGCTGCAGTGGGCCGCCGTGGCCTGCGTGGTGGCAGCAAGCGTGGGGGCGACCAGGTTCAGCGGTACGGCGCAGCAGCCGCCCGTCGAGCCGACCCCCAACTGACCCGCCGCCGAGCCGCAGGTCAGATCGTCGCTGCCCGGACCACCACCACGTCGGGCAGGTGCTTGACCACCTCGGTCCAGGAGTCGCCGCCGTCGGTGCTGGCGAAGACGTTGCCAGCCCGGGTGCCGAGGTAGAGGCCACCGGCGTCGTCGGCGCTCATCGCGTCGCGCAGCACCGAGGAGTAGAACGCCTCGGGCAGCCCGTTGCCGAGCGCCTCCCAGGTGGCGCCGGCGTCGCGGGACCGCCACACCAGCGCTCGTCCGTCGGGTGCGAACCGCGACTCACCCGCGCCGTTGGGGAACACGTACACCGTCTCGGGCTCGCCCGGGTGGACCACGACCGGGAACCCGAAGTCCGAGGACAGGCTCTCCCCGATGCTGTTCCAGGAGTCGCCGCCGTCGTCGGACCGGTAGACGCCGCCGTGGTTCTGCGCGAACAGCCGGTCGGGGTGGTCCCGGTGCCGGGCCACCTTGTGGACGCACTGGCCGAACTCCGGGTACTGCTGCCCCTCGGGCATGAAGCCGGCCGCGATGCCGACGTTGGCCGGTGCCCAGGACTCTCCGGCGTCGGTGGTGCGGTACACCCCGCCGGTCGACATGGCCACCGTGACCTGGGACGGCTCCGCGGGGTGGGCCAGGATCGTGTGGATCGCCTGGCCGCCGAAGCCGGCGCCCCACTGCGGGCGGTGCGGGTGGTCCCACAGCGACCGGACCAGCTCGAAGGTCTCGCCGCGGTCCTGCGACCGGAACAGCGCCGAGGGCTGGGTGCCGGCCCACACGACCTCGGGCTCGCTCTCCGCCCCGGGTGCCAGCTGCCAGACCTGCTGGACGCCGCTGCCTGCGTCCTCGGGGAGGACCATGATGTTCGGCGTCTCCTGCCAGGTCCGGCCGAGGTCGTCGGACCGGTAGAGGTGCGGCCCCCAGTGCGGCGAGCCGGCACCGGCCAGCAGCCGGGTCGATCCGCCCCGGGTGTCGACCATGCAGGAGTACACCTCCTCCATGGGGAAGAGCGGGTGGCTCCAGGTCCACGGCCCCGCCCCGTCGCGGGTCCCGATCCACAGACCCTTGCGGGTGCCCACCATCAACAGCGTGCGTCGTGAGGTCTCCACCATCGTGCGCTCCTTCTCCGGTCACGGGCACCATCGCGGCTGCCGCTCCTTGATGGACTCCGGGGCGCGCGGAAACTCATCGGTCCGGCCCGCAGGGGGCTCGGTTCAGTACTCCCCGCTCATCACGTTGGCCATCGGCTCGCCGGCGGCGAACCGCTCGAGCTGCTCGCGCACGAGCCGGTAGGCCCGTGGCCACATCGCGCTGCTCGCGCCGCCGACGTGCGGCGAGATCAGCAGGTTGGGTGCGCTCCACAGCGGGTGCCCCTCCGGCAGCGGCTCGGGGTCGGTGACGTCCAGCGCGGCGTGGATCCGCTCCGTGTGCAGCGCCGCGACGAGCGCGTCGGTGTCGACCACCGGACCGCGGGCGACGTTGACCAGCAGCGCGTCGTCCTTCATCCGGGCGAGGAAGTCCGTGTCGACCATGCCCCGGGTCTGGGCGGTGATCGGCACGATCAGGATCACCACGTCGGCGGTGGGAAGCAGCGTCGGGAGCTCGTCGAACCCGTGCACCCCTTCGCGCGCGGTCCTCGCCACCCGCACGATGTCGACCTCGAACCCGGTCAGCCGCTCCTCGATCGCGGCGCCGATCGAGCCGTAGCCGAGGATCAGCACGGTGCGGTCGGCCAGGGACCGGGCCCGGACCGGGCGCCACTCCCCCCGGTCCTGCGCGCGGACGAAGCCGGGGATGCCGCGCAGCGAGGCGATCGTCAGGCCCACCGCGAGCTCCGCGGTCGAGGCGTCGTGGATGCCGCGGCCGTTGCAGAGCAGCACACCCTCAGGGACGTAGGGCCGGATGTGGTCGACGCCGGCGGTCACCGTCTGCACGACCTTCAGCTTCGGCATCTGTGCCATCAGCTCGCAGTCCGACGGGGAGAAGCGGTACGGCGGGACGTAGAACTCGACATCCGCGACCGAGGCCGGCGTCCCGTCGTGCTCCTCGGGGAGGAACCGCTCGTAGCGCAACGTCGACGGCGTGGACCCGAGATCCTCGACGTCGAAGGGCATCCATACCAGCGGCCGCGCGTCACTCATGCACCCGACACTATCCAGCCCGGTCGCCGGGTGCCGTGGGTGCGCGGCCGTTCACGCACTCGTCACATGACGTTGACGGCGTCGAATCATCGGCCGCCTAGCGTCGAGGCATCTCCCTCTCCTCGTCGCCGCAGGAGGCCCCGATGCCCGTCGTACCCCGTGAGCTGCTGTCGTCGCTGGCCCGCCGCACCGTGAGCGGGCCGGCGAGCTGGGCGCAGTGGCCCGTGCTCAGCCAGCAGGTGGCCCGCCGCAACGCCCTGGTCGCCTCGACCGCGCTCGCCGAGCAGCGGCGTGAGCTGGCCGAGGTGGAGGAGTTCCTCGCCCGGCACACCGCCGCGCACGCCGCGGGCCCGGTCACCCTGCAGGTGTCGGTCCGGCCCGCCTGATCAGCTGCCCAGCGGGCCGGACCAGGCCCGTGATCTGTGGCACCAAACGGGATCCCCGGATGTCCGATACGGCACACTCTGCGGCATGTCCGCAGCCACGTCCGAGAGCCTGGCGCTCCGGTTCTACGACGTCACCAGCGCCGACGGCACCCGGATCAAGGCCTGGACCAACGACGGCGACGGCCCGACGGTGCTGCTGTGCAACGGGCTCGGCACCAACCCCTACGTGTGGCCCGCCCTGCTCCGCCCCGACTGCGGGGTGCGCGTGATCTCGTGGAACCACCGCGGTGTCGGCGGCTCCGACCGCCCGGCGGACACCACGCGGGTCGGCATCGACGCCTTCCTGGAGGACGCCGTCGCGGTGATGGACCACGCCGGCGTCGAGGCGTGCGCGGTCGCGGGTTGGTCGATCGGGGTGAACACCGCCTTCGAGCTCGCGGTGCTGCACCCGTCCCGGGTCACCGGCCTCTTCGCGGTGGCAGGGGTGTCCGGAGGCACCTTCGCGTCCATGGGCGCGCCGCTGATGATCCCCCGCCCCGCCCGCCGCCCGATCGCCGTCGGTGTGACCCGGGTGCTGCGCCACACCGGGAAGGCGCTCAGCCCGGTCACCTCGCGGCTGCCGGTGGGCGACACCTTCGCCAGGGCGCTCACGCACAGCGGGTTCATGCTGCCGACCCCGGAGCTCCCCGCGGTGCGCCGCGCAGTGAAGGAGTTCCTGACCACGCCGGTCGACTGGTACATGCACCTGGCGCTGGCGGCCGCCGAGCACCCCCGGGTCTCCCTGCGCAGCATCAAGGTGCCGACCGCGTTCGTCGCCGGCAAGTACGACCTCCTGGCCAGCTCGCTGGACATGGCCACCGCCGCGGAACGGATCGACGGCGCGACCTTCGTGGAGCTGCCCGGCAGCCACTTCCTCCAGCTCGAGCACCCCGAGCCGGTGCACGACGAGCTGCTCCGGCTGCTGGGCCGGGTCGATCGGGGCGCCTAGGCTCGTCAGTCATGAAGGCCCTCGCGACCGTCCTGACCCTGCTCATCGGGCTCACCGCCTGCGCCGCCGAGGGTGATCCGGACGGTCTGGGCACCCCGTCGCCCTCGGAGCAGCCCACCACGGTCACCGCCGAGCCGAGCACCCCGTCCGCGTCGCCGACCGGCACGCCGTCGGAGGAGGCCGAGTCGGGCGATGCCGGGCCGGTCCGCCCCCGGGTCGCCGGCACGGTCGCGTCCGGGCTCGCTGCGCCGTGGGGCATCGCGTTCCTGCCCGACGGCTCGGCGCTGGTCAGCGAGCGTGACACGACCCGCGTGCTCGTCGTACCCGCCGGCGGTGGGCGGGTGCGCCCCGTTGGCAGGCTCGAGGCGGCGCAGCCGCAGGGCGAGGCGGGCCTGCTCGGGCTGGAGGTCTCCCCGGACTTCGAGGAGGACTCGCTGGTCTACGCCTACCTGTCCACCGCGAGCGACAACCGCGTGGTGCGGATGCGGTACGACGGGCGCCGGCTCGGCCCGACCGAGGTGGTGCTGCAGGGCATCCCCAACGGGTTCATCCACGACGGCGGACGGCTGGAGTTCGGGCCCGACGGCTACCTGTACGTCTCCACCGGCGAGACCGGCGAGGAGCAGCTCTCCCAGGACCGCGACTCTCTCGCGGGGAAGATCCTCCGGATCACCGCCGACGGCAAGCCGGCCCCCGGCAACCCGGTCAAGGGCTCGCCGGTGTGGACGATGGGGCACCGCAACGTGCAGGGCCTCGCCTTCGACGACCAGGACCGGCTCTGGGCCAGCGAGTTCGGCTCGGACGTGTGGGACGAGCTGAACAGGATCGAGAAGGGCCGCAACTACGGCTGGCCGCTGGTGGAGGGCAAGGGCGACCTGGAGGAGTACCGCAATCCGTTCGCCCAGTGGCGCACGTCCGAGGCGTCGCCGTCCGGACTCGCCTTCGCCGAGGGGTCGCTGTGGATGGCCTCGCTGCGCGGGCAGCGGCTGTGGCGGGTGCCGGTCAAGCCCGACGGCACCATCGGCAGACCGCAGGACTACTTCGTCGGCAACTACGGACGGCTGCGCACCGTCGTCGTGGCCCCCGACGGCAGCCTGTGGCTGACCACCAGCAACCGCGACGGCCGCGGCGACCCGGCACCCCAGGACGACCGGATCCTGCGGATCGCCCTGCGCTGAGGCGGACCTTCGCCCCTGCCCCGGTGGGACCCGCGACGGTACGTTGCGAGAAACGGCCGAGGTAGAGGCTTCGACCCCTGTGCCCTCTGGGGAGTCACCATGAACGAACGGGCGTTGGTCATCTGCGTGTCGGTGTCGCACGGCAACACCGCGAAGGTGGCCCGGGCGATGGCCGAGGTGCTCGGCGCCGAGGTCCGCGCTCCCGAGGACGTCGACCCGGCGACGCTGGCCGACTACGACGTGGTCGGGTTCGGCTCCGGCATCTACTACATGTCGCACCACGCGCGGCTGCGCGAGCTCGTGGAGTCGCTGCCACCGGTCACCGGCGAGCACCGGGCGTTCGTGTTCTGCACCTCCGGCCAGGGCGCCGAGCAGCACCAGCCGTGGCAGCGGTCGCTGTCGGCGATCCTGCGCGAGAAGGGGTACGACGTCGTCGGGTCCTTCGCCTGCCCCGGCTACGACACGTGGCTGCCGTTGAGGCTGCTCGGCGGCATGGGCAAGGGCCGGCCGAGCTCGCTCGACCTGGCTCGCGCGCGGCGGTTCGCCCGCCGGGTCGCCGAGCACATCCCGGTCGGCTGAGCGTCAGCCGAGCTTCTCGAGGATCAGCTCGCGCACCCGGGCGGCGTCGGCCTGGCCGCGCATCTCCTTCATCACCGCACCGATCAGCGCACCGGCAGCCGCGACCTTGCCGTCGCGGATCTTGTCCGCCACGTCCGGGTTCGCCGCGATCGCCCGGTCCACCGCCTCCGACAGCGCACCCTCGTCGGAGACGACGGCGAGGCCACGCTTCTCGACGACCTCGTCGGGGGTCCCCTCGCCGGCGATCACGCCGTCGAAGACCTGCCGGGCGAGCTTGTCGTTGATCTTGCCCTCGTCGACGAGCGCCTGCACCCGCGCCACGTCGGCCGGGGTGACGCCGAGCTCGCCGATGTCGACGCCCTGCTCGTTGGCGCGGCGGGCCATGTCGGACAGCCACCACTTGCGGGCGGCCGCAGGGGTCGCACCCGCGGCGACGGTCTGCTCGACGAGGTGCAGCGCACCGGCGCCGACGGTGTCGCGCATCTCCAGGTCGCTGAAGCCCCACTCCTTCTGCAGCCGGGCGCGGTGCTCGCGCGGCGGCTCGGGCAGCTCGGCGCGCAGTTGCTCGACCCAGGCCGCGTCGGGCGCGATCGGCACCAGGTCGGGCTCGGGGAAGTACCGGTAGTCCTCGGCGTCGGACTTCTCCCGGCCCGAGGTCGTGACACCGGTGTCCTCGTGCCAGTGCCGGGTCTCCTGCACGATCGACTCGCCGTCGGCCAGCCGCGCGGCCTGCCGGCCGATCTCGTAGCGCACCGCGCGCTCCACCGAGCGCAGCGAGTTGACGTTCTTGGTCTCGGTGCGGGTGCCGAACTTCTCCTCGCCCTTCGGCTTCAGCGAGAGGTTCACGTCGCAGCGCAGCGAGCCCTGCTCCATGCGTACGTCGGACACCCCGAGGCCGAGCAGCAGCTCACGCAGGTGGGCGACGTACGCCTTGGCGACCAGCGGCGCCTTGTCACCGGTGCCGACGATCGGCTTGGTGACGATCTCGATCAGCGGGATGCCGGCGCGGTTGTAGTCGACCAGCGAGTAGTCGGCGCCGTGGATCCGGCCGGAGGTGCCGACGTGCAGCGACTTGCCGGTGTCCTCCTCCATGTGGGCACGCTCGATGTCGACGCGGTACGTCTCTCCGTCGACCTCGACCTCGGTCCAGCCGTCGAAGGCGATCGGCTCGTCGTACTGCGAGGTCTGGAAGTTCTTCGGCATGTCCGGGTAGAAGTAGTTCTTCCGGGCGAACCGGCACCACGAGGCGATCGAGCAGTTCAGCGCCAGGCCGATCCGGATCGCCGACTCCACGGCCTTGCCGTTGACCACCGGCATCGCGCCGGGCAGACCGAGGCAGGTCGGGCAGACCTGCGTGTTCGGGTCGGCGCCGAACTCGGTCGGGCAGCCGCAGAACATCTTGGTGACGGTGTTGAGCTCGACGTGCACCTCGAGGCCCATCACCGGGTCGAACCTTTCGAGGGCCTCCTCGAACGACATCAGCGCGGGTGCGGTGCTCATCGCACGGCCTCCTTCGTGGTCGCGCCCGCTAGGGCGGGAGCCTTGTCCAGCAGCGGGCCGCCCCACTTGTCCAGCAGCGCGGCCTCGAGCGCGGCGCCGACCCGGTAGAGCCGGTCGTCGGCCATCGCCGGGGCGAGCACCTGGAAGCCCGTGGGCAGGCCGTCCTCGTCGGCCAGGCCGCTGGGCAGGGACATCCCGGGGATGCCGGCCAGGTTGGCCGGGATCGTGGCGACGTCGTTGAGGTACATCGCGACGGGGTCGTCGAGCTTCTCACCGAGCTTGAACGCGGTGGTCGGCGCGGTCGGCGAGACCAGCACGTCGGCAGACTCGAACGCCGCGGCGAAGTCGCGGCTGATCAGCGTGCGCACCTTCTGCGCCTGGCCGTAGTAGGCGTCGTAGTAGCCGCTGGACAGCGCGTAGGTGCCCAGGATGATCCGGCGCTTGACCTCGTCGCCGAAGCCGGCGTCGCGGGTGGCGCGCATGACCTCCTCGGCGTTGGGGTCCTCGACGCCCTCGGGGTAGACGCGCAGGCCGTAGCGCATCGCGTCGAACTTGGCGAGGTTCGAGGACGCCTCGCTGGGCAGGATCAGGTAGTACGCCGCGAGCGCGTGCACGAAGCTCGGGCAGGACACCTCGACGACCTCGGCACCGGCGTCGACGAGCAGCTGGACCGACTCGTCGAAGCGGGCCTGCACGCCGGGCTGGTAGCCCTCGCCGGTCAGCTCCTTGACGACCCCGATCCGCACGCCCGTCATGTCGCCGGCAGCGCCCTGGCGGGCGGCCTCGACCAGCGGCGGCACCGGCTGGTCGACGGAGGTGGAGTCGAGCGGGTCGTGGCCGCCGATCACCTCGTGCAGCAGCGCGGAGTCGAGCACCGTGCGGGTGACCGGGCCGGCCTGGTCGAGGGAGTTGGCCAGCGCGACGAGCCCGTAGCGGGACACCCCGCCGTACGTCGGCTTCACGCCCACGGTGCCGGTGACCGCGCCCGGCTGGCGGATCGAGCCGCCGGTGTCGGTGCCGATCGCCAGCGGCGCCTCGAAGGCGGCGACCGCGGCAGCCGACCCGCCACCGGAGCCACCGGGGATCCGGTCGAGGTCCCACGGGTTGCGGGTCGGTCCGTAGGCGGAGTGCTCGGTGGAGGAGCCCATCGCGAACTCGTCCATGTTGGTCTTGCCGAGGATCGGCAGTCCGGCCTCGCGCAGCTTGGTGACCAGCGTGGCGTCGTACGGCGGGACCCAGCCCTCGAGGATCTTCGAGCCGCAGGTGGTGGGCAGCCCCTTGGTGGTCAGCACGTCCTTGACGGCGATGGGCACGCCGTCGAGCGGGCCGGCGCTCCGGCCCGCGGCACGCCTCTCGTCGGAGGCGCGCGCCTGCTCCAGCGCACCCTCCCGGTCGACGTGGAGGAACGCGTGGACGTCGCCGTCGACCTCGGCGATCCGGTCCAGGTGCAGCTCGGTGAGCTCGACGGAGGTGGTCTCCCCGGCGGCGAGCGCGTCGGCGAGCTCCGCGGCGGTGCGGCGGGTCAGGTCGCTCATCGTCACTCCTCCCCCAGGATCCGGGGTACGGCGAACCGCTGCTGCTCGACCTCGGGCGCGCCCGAGAGCGCCTCCTCGGCGGTCAGCCCGGGCCGGACGACGTCCTCGCGGAAGACGTTGGTGATCGGCATCGGGTGCGAGGTCGGCGGGATGTCCTCGGCGGCGACCTCGCTGATCGACTTGATCGAGTCGAGGATGACCGCGAGCTGCGGCGCAAGGTGGTCGAGCTCGGCGTCACTCAGGTCGATCCGCGCGAGGTCGGCGAGGTGGGCCACCTCGTCTCGGGTGATCATGTCGTCGCTACGACGATCGGGCATGGAAGTGCTCGCTCCCCTGGTCACGTGCTGGGTGGATGCCGGCGTGCGGGCCGGCCGGGCCGAATCCCCATCCTAGGGTTCGGCGCCCGGGACTCGGCACCCGGCCGTTCAACCACGGGTGTGCGAGTATCGACAGGATTGTCCAGGAAGGGACTGGTGCCTGTGACCTCCGGTGTGGCGTCGACGACGGACCTGCTGGCGACCCCGACCGACGCCGGGGAGAGCGACGCTCTCCTGCTCGACTCGCTGCGGGCGTCGTTCCTGGCCCGCGTCTCGCGCACCGTGGCCGGCTCGATGCAGACCGAGCGCGCCGTGGAGCTCGCGCTCGGCATGCTGGTGCCCGAGGTCGTGGACTGGGCGCAGATCGTGCTGCGCGAGGCGGGCCTGCTGCACTGCACCGCCGTGAGCAGCGCCGACAGCGTCCAGCACGCCTCGGTCCCGGTACGACGGGCAGGCGCTTCGGCACTCAACCGGGTGATCGGCCACGGGGTGACCGAGCTGGCCCTGGCCACGGGACCGGACGGCACGGACAACGGCGCCGTCGAGGCGGCCGTGCCCGCTGAGGAGCTGCGACCCGCGCTCGACGCGCTGCGACCTGCCGACCTCCTCGCCCTCCCGCTCATCGCCCGCGGCCGTGGCTTCGGGGTGCTCACCCTGGCTCGCCGCGGCGAGCAGGGGTTCAGCCCCGACGCGGTGTCCTTCCTCGAGGAGCTGGCGCACAACCTCGCGGTGACCCTCGACGCCACCCGCAACCTCGCCGACTCGCGTCGGGTGGCCGGCGTGCTCAGCCGGGACCTCGCGCCGCCGAGCCTGCCGGACATGCCGGGCGCCCGGCTGGCGAAGTACTACCGCGTGGCCTTCGAGCACGAGGCGCTCGGCGGCGACTTCTACGACGTGCACGGCGAGCCGCACGACTGGACCGCGGTGCTCGGCGACGTGTGCGGCAAGGGCGTCGAAGCCGCGGTCCTGACCGGGCGGGTCCGTCAGGCGGTGCGCACCGCAGCGCTGGTGGACCGGAGCCCGGCGGCCGTGCTCGACCTGGTGAACCGGGTGCTGGTCAGCGAGGGCGAGGGCACCTTCGTCACCGCGGTGTGCGCCCGGGTCCGCCGCCGGGGTGAGGACATGGTGGTCTCCGTTGCGGCGGCCGGCCATCACCCGCCGTACGTCCTGCGTCGTGGCGGCGGCCTGGAGCAGGTCGCCGTCGAGGGCACCGTCCTCGGCCTGTTCGACACCCATGGCTACGCCGAGACCGAGGTGGTGCTCGGCCCCGGCGACAGCTGCCTGCTCTACACCGACGGTGTCCTCGAGGCGCCCGGGTTCGCCGAGCAGTTCGGTGAGGACCGGCTGCACGAGACCCTCGTTGCCGCGCCCCGCACCGACGTCAACGCCGTCGTCGAGTCGCTGGCGATGCGGCTGGCCGACCACGTCGGCGACCGGGCCCACGACGACATCGCGATCCTGGGACTGCAGAACGCCGTGGGCGTTCGGTGAACGACCCCGTCGCCGAGTACCTCGACGCGGTCGCCACCGGAGACCGAGGCCGCGCCCTGCACCTGGTGCGCACCCTGCGCGAGTCCGGCCGGACTCCGCTCGAGGTGATGAACGACGTGATCGCGCCAGCTCAGGCCCGGGTCGGCGAGCTGTGGGCCAGCGACGCCTGGAGCGTCGCCCAGGAGCACGCGGCCACCGCGGTCAGCGAGGTGGTGCTCGGCCTGCTCGGCGCCGAGATCCCACCCCCGGAGCGCGCCGCTCCGGTCGTGGTCACCTGCGTGGAGCAGGAGTGGCACGCACTGCCGGCGCTGCTCGTCGCCGAGCACCTGCGGTCCGCGGGCATCCCGGTCAGCTACCTGGGGGCCAACGTCTCGGCCGAGCACCTGGTGCGCCACGTCCACGAGGTCTCGCCGCGGGCGGTGGCGCTGAGCTGTTCGCTCGGCTCGTCCCTGCCCCGGGTCCGCAGACAGATCGACGCGGTCCGAGCCACCGGAACACCGGTGGTGGTCGGCGGGTCGGCCTTCGACCCGGCGGGACACCGCGCGGCGACGCTCGGGGCGACCGCGTTCGCCACCACCGGTCAGGCGGCCGTCGACGCGATCCTCGCGTTGCCGACCGCGGTGCCGCCCGCCCCCGCGCCGGCCCATGCGGCTGCGGACGAGGGCCAGGCCCTCCACGCCGAACGCGAGGCGCTCACCGTCGAGCTGCTCGACCGGGTACAGAGCTCCTGGGGACCCGAGGACCTGCAGGACGTGATCTCCGGGTGCCGCCGAGCGCTG
Source organism: Actinomycetota bacterium (assembly GCA_049323155.1). Lineage (GTDB taxonomy): Bacteria > Actinomycetota > Actinomycetes > Propionibacteriales > Nocardioidaceae > Nocardioides_C. The sequence goes on from JBMOMG010000058.1 coordinate 19,412, forward strand.
CTGGACCACCTCCCGCACCTCGTCGGCGCCCTCGCCGGAGCGCTGGTCGCCGACGACCGCAGCGTCTTCGACGAGGCGATGTCGTGGCTCGAGGACGTGATGCGCCACCGGGACGCCCCCGACGGCGTGGTCGCTCAGGCTGCCGGCGAGCTGGCGCTGGTCGTACGGGAGTACCCGCACGCGAGCCGGCTGCTGATGCAGAGCGCGCTCCCCGGGGCCTGAGCCCCTCGTCCGCTCGTCACCATCGTTCAAATGAACGATGGCGACCGCCCGCGCGGCAGTTTCGACGTCACAACAGGTCAACTGACCGATCGTGACCACCGGTCGCGCTCTCCCTGCCACAACAGGTCACCTGAACGGTTATGACGGCCCGCGCGGCAGTGTCGACGTCACAACAGGTCAACTGACCGATCGTGACCACCGGCGCGGGGCGGCTCAGTGCGGACCGCGGTGTCCCTCCTGCGACCCGAGGGTCCAGGACCACGGCAGCGGTGATCGGGCACCGCGCATTCCGGTCTCTTCCGGCCCGCGGCTCCACCCGGCCCTCGAGCCCCCCGCCGGCTCATCGTCAGCGGCGATGCCGGCCGGGACCCCGGTCGGCACCCTGCGTGTCGGGGCGACCGTGGCGGACCGGGTCGGTCGGGGCGCGGGGGCGGTGCCGGTGCTCGTCGGAGCCACGGTCGCGGACGGCGACGTCGTCTGGCCGGACGCCGAGGATGTGGGGGCCGCTGTCGTGGGCGCCTGCGTCGTCGGGGTCGGTGTCTCCGACGACACCGCCCGGTCCGTGCCCTCACTGGTGCCGATCGAGGCAGCCTCCGGCGGCGAGACCCAGCGGACCAGCCCGCTGCCGTCGGTGACGGCGGCGACCGCGACCACGCCCGCGACGACCAGGGCCACCGTCCCCGCCAGCGCGCCTGGCACCCCGGCACTGTGCTCAGGCCCGGACCGCGGCCCGGACGGTACGCCCCGTGCGCCCCCTCCCCCCGGGCCCGTGGCGATCCGCGCGCGGGCCCCGACGACCCCCCAGAGCCAACGACGTACGCCGAGCAGCACGGCCACGAGCAGGCCCCAGCTGACCAGCGGCGCGAACATCTCGCCGCCGGAGAGCTCGGTGAGGATCTCGAACAACAGCCAGGCCAGCATCGCCACGGCAGCGATCACGGCCAGCGCCCAGGTCACCACACCGCGGCCCTGCCAGCTGCGGGTCAGCGGCGTCCAGCACAGCAGCGCCGCGGCGACCACCACGGCCGTCACCACCGAGGAGACGGGGCCGGCGCGGGCGAGCGCGGAGATCAGCAGGGCGCCGAGCCCGGCACCGGTGGCCGCGACGACCATCCGGACCCGGCGGGTGGTGCCCTCGAGCGCGGCCAGGTGCCGGCGCCGTTCGACCGCGAGCAGGCTCAGCGCCGCGGGGACCAGGAGCACCGCCGCGGACAACGCCAGCAGGAGCAGCTGCGAGCCCGGCATGCGTCATTGTCCGCACGCCGGCGGACCGGTGGATAGGGTTCGGGCCGTTAATCCCCAACTTGGGCGACATCGCGGGCGGCGTCGGGCCCTTTCTCGAGCAGCACCCGGAAGCCGTCCTCGTCGAGGATCGGCACCCCGAGCGAGACGGCCTTGTCGTACTTCGACCCCGGCGCGTCGCCGACCACCACGAAGTCGGTCTTCTTCGACACCGAGGAGGCCGCCTTGCCGCCGCGGGAGATGATCGCCTCCTTGGCCTGGTCGCGGCTGAAGCCGGTCAGTGAGCCGGTGACCACGATGCTGAGCCCCTCAAGGTGGCGGGGCACGGACTCGTCGACCTGGTCCTCCATCGTCACGCCGGCCGCCGTCCACTTGTCGACGATCGCGTTGTGCCAGTCGGACTCGTCACCGTCGAACCAGCGGCGGATCGACTCCGCGATCGTCATCCCGACGCCCTCGACCCCGGCGAGGTCTTCGACCGAGGCCGAGCGGATCGCCTCCATGGAGCGAAACTCGGTGGCCAGCGCGCGGGCCGCGGTCGGTCCGACGTGACGGATCGACAGGGCGACCAGCACCCGCCACAGCGGCCGTTGCCTCGCGTCCTGGAGGTTCGCCAGCAGCCGCCGGCCGTTGGCGGAGAGGACCGGCGCGTCTCCCTCGCCCTTCTTCGGCGCCCTGGTGAACATCGGTGCGCGCAGCAGCTTCGCCTCGTCGAGGTCGAAGATGTCGCCCTCGTCCTCGAGCACGCCCGCGGTCAGCAGCGCGTCGGCCGCCTCGTAACCGAGCACCTCGATGTCGAAGGCGCCCCGGCCGGCGACGTGGAAGACCCGCTCGCGCAGCTGGGCCGGGCATGAGCGGTGGTTGGGGCAGCGCAGGTCGGCGTCGCCCTCCTTCTCCTGCACCAGCGTGGTGCCGCAGGAGGGGCACTCCGTGGGCATCACCCACTCCGCGAGCCCGTCGGGGCGCAGGTCGTGCACCGGCCCGAGGATCTCTGGGATCACGTCGCCGGCCTTGCGCAGGATCACGGTGTCGCCGGGTCGCACGTCCTTGCGCTTGACCTCCTGGGCGTTGTGCAGGGTGGCCATCTCCACGGTGGAGCCGGCGACCTTGACCGGCGCCATCACGCCGTAGGGAGTGACCCGTCCGGTGCGACCGACGTTGACCCGGATGTCGAGCAGCTTGGTGTTGACCTCCTCGGGCGGGTACTTGTAGGCGATCGCCCACCGCGGCGCCCTCGAGGTCGATCCGAGACGGCGCTGCAGCGACACCTGGTCGACCTTGACCACGACGCCGTCGATCTCGTGCTCGACGTCGTGCCGGTGCTCGCCGTAGTAGTCGATGAACTCCCCCACCGCCGCGAGGTCGGGCAGCACCTTGGCCAGGTCGCTGACCGGAAGGCCCCAGGCGCGCAGCGCGTCGTAGGACTCCGACTGCCGGACCGGCTCGAAGCCCTCGCGCACGCCGAGGCCGTGACAGACCAGGGCGAGCGGACGGGTCGCGGTGACCCGAGGGTCCTTCTGCCGCAGCGAGCCGGCCGCCGCGTTGCGTGGGTTGGCGAACGGGCCCCGGCCGGTGTCGAGCATGGACTCGTTGAGCTTCTCGAACGCCTCGACCGGGAGGAACACCTCACCGCGGACCTCGACCCGGCTCGGCACCGGGAAGTCGTCGCTGGCCTTCAGCCGGTGCGGCACGTTGTCGATCGTGCGCACGTTGGGTGTGACGTCCTCACCGGTCCGCCCGTCGCCGCGCGTCGCGCCGCGGACCAGCCGCCCGTCCTCGTAGAGCAGGCTCACCGCGAGCCCGTCGACCTTCAGCTCGCACAGGAACTCGGCGTCGGTCACGCCCTCGCGCCGCAGCCGCGCCGCCCACGCCTCGAGCTCCTCGGTGGAGAAGGCGTTGTCGAGGCTCATCATCGGCTCGATGTGCTCGACCGGGGTGAACTCGGTCGAGACCGCACCGCCGACCTTCTGCGTCGGCGAGTCGGGTGTGCGCAGGTCGGGGTAGAGCTCCTCGAGCTCCTCGAGCCGCCGCATCAACCGGTCGAACTCGGCGTCGGAGATCGTCGGGGAGTCCTTGACGTAGTAGCGCCACCGAGCCTCCTCGACCTGCTCGGCGATCTCCTGGTGCTCCTCGCGCGCCTCCGGCGGCGTCTCGGCGACGGTGACGCCGCTGGCCTCGGGCAGCTCGGACTCAGGGCTCTGGCTCATGGCGCCTATCTTGCCCAATGCCACCGACAGGATGCGGTGCGCGGCGACCCGTCCGGAGCAGCGACGACGGCGAACCCTCACCACCCGTTTGGAAGGATCGCCGCATGTCCACTCCCTCCCTGCACCGGCTCGACCCACGCGGCCGGCCCCAGGGGCTGGTGCTGATGCTGCACGGCGGCCAGCAGGCCGGCCACGACCCGGTCGACGCCCGCAGCGCATCGTGGCAGCGGTCGCGGTGGATGCAGCGTCAGCTCGCGCGTCGGGCCCGCGCGGCGGGGGTGGGCCTCTGGCTGTTGCGGTACTCCCGCCGCGGCTGGAACGCCGGCCTCGGTCCTGTCCCCTCGCCGGTGCCGGATGCCCGGTGGGCGCTGGAGGAGGTACGCCGCTCGCACGGCGAGGTGCCCGTCGTACTGCTCGGGCACTCGATGGGCGCACGCACCGCGGTGGCCGTCGCCGACGACCCGGCGGTGACCGGCGTCGTCGCGCTCGCACCGTGGCTTCCGCCGGGCGAGCCGGTCCGCCCGCTTTCGGGCAGGCGGTTCGCCGCAGCGCACGGTCGCGCGGACCGGATCACGTCGTTCGCGGCCACCGAGCAGTTCGTACGACGGGCAGGGTCGGTTGCCCAGGATGCCGAGCTCGTCGACATGGGCGACGCCGGGCACTACATGCTGCGCCGGGTCGGGGACTGGAACGACTTCGCGATCAGCCGGTCGCTCAACTTCCTCGGCTGATCGGGTTCACTCCGCGTCGACGAGCGCCTGCCAGCCGCTGCCGTCGACGTGCTCGAAGATCAGGTTGGTCTCCGAGTGCGACACCGCAGGGTGTGTGGCGAGGTGGGTGAGCACGAAGTCGCGCAGGTCGCCGGCGTCCTTGGCGACCACGTGCAGCAGGTAGTCGTCGGCGCCGGCCATGTGGAACATCGACAGCACGCCCGGCCATCCCGGCGCCGCCTCGCGGAAGCTGTCGACCGCCGCCCGGTTGTGCTGGCCGAGCCGCACGGCGATCAGCGCCTGCAGCGACAGCCCCAGCACCGAGAGGTCTATGTCGGCGGTGTAGCCGCGGATCAGCCCACTGGCGCGCAGGTTGCGCAGCCGGGTGGACACGGTGGACTCGGCGACCCCGATCGCAGTCGCCAGCGCAGCCCCCGAGGCGCGGGCGTCGGAGGCCAGCGCGCGCAGCAGCGCCTGGTCGATCCGGTCGAGCACGGGTTTCTTCGCCATCGGAGCTCTCCTCGATCGACAGCCGCAGCATCTTCTAGAGAAGACTAACTCGCCCGCAGGATCCGTCGGGGATCTTGCCCACACAGACGGATGGTGCTGCCCTGGGACCATGAGCAGCCAGTTCCGCCACCTCGAGACCCTGGCCGTGCACGCCGGCATGGAGGGCCTCACCGAGTCGGGGTCGCACGTGCCCCCGATCGACCTCTCCACGACGAACCCGCTCCCCTCGGTCGAGGTCGGCGGCGACGCCTACGAGTCCCTCGCCGGCGGCCATGATCTCGCGCCGGGGCAGACCGCGGTGTACCAGCGGCTCTGGCAGCCCGGTGTCGCCCGGTTCGAGGACGCACTCGCCACGCTCGAGCACACCAGCCACGCGGTCGCGTTCGCCTCCGGCATGGCCGCGCTCAGCGCCTGCCTGGTCGCCTCGGTGTCGCACGGCAAGCCGCACGTCGTGGCGCTCCGGCCGTTGTACGGCGGCTCCGACCACGTGCTGGCCAGCGGGCTGCTCGGCACCCGGGTCACCTGGTGCCACACCGCCGACGAGGTCGCGGCCGCGATCGAACTCGACACCGGCCTGGTGATCCTCGAGACCCCGGCCAACCCCACCTGCGAGCTGGTCGACATCGAGACCGTCGTGCGTGCGGCGGGCGATGTGCCCGTGCTGGTCGACAACACGTTCGCCACCCCGGTGCTGCAGCAGCCAGCACTGCACGGCGCCCGGCTGGTGCTGCACAGCGCCACGAAGTTCCTCGGCGGCCACGGCGACGTGGTCGGCGGCGTGGTCGCCTGCGACGAGGAGTGGGCGGCGATGCTGCGCCCGGTGCGCGCCCTGACCGGCGGGATCCTGCACCCCTTCGCCGCGTACCTGCTGCACCGCGGCCTGCGCACGCTGCCGATCCGGGTCCGCGCCCAGCAGGAGACCGCCGCCGCGCTGGCCGGCCGGCTCGCCGCGCACGACGCGGTCGCTGCCGTGCACTACCCCGGCGCCGACGCCGACCCGCACGGCGTGCTCGGGCGGCAGATGCACGGCACCGGCTCGATCCTGGCGCTGGACCTGCACGGCGGCTACGACGCGGCGGCGACGTTCGTCGAGAGCGTCTCGCTGGCCACGCACGCGGTGTCCCTCGGTGGCGTGGACACGCTTGTCCAGCACCCGGCCTCGCTGACCCACCGCCCGGTCGCCCCGGAGGCGCGGCCGCATGCGGGCGTCGTGCGGATCTCGGTCGGTCTCGAGCACGTCGACGACCTGACCGTGGACCTGCTGCACGCCCTGGACGTGAGCCTCAGCCGGACGCGAGGTTCCGTGCCACTGTCTCGCTGAGCTGCATCGCCCTGCGGGCCCAGCCGGTCGACGCGCCGGCCAGACCGCAGCTCGGCGTGATCACGAGCTCGCCGCTCCCCTCGCCCGGGTCGAGGCCGAGCATGTCGAGCATCCGGAGCACCCGCGTGGTGAGCGCACCGTCCTCGGGCCACCTGTCCGGGTCGACGGCCGGCACGATTCCGAGCATCAGCATCCGGCCGCTCTCCAGCACCTCTGCGAGAGCGTCGTACGACTCCGCCTTCTGCACCGAGAGGTCGATCGAGATCCCCTCGGCGCCCGCCCCGGTGAGCAGCGCGAACGGCACGTCGGCCGCGCAGCAGTGCACGACCGGCCTCGCGCCGGCGTCCTTGACCGCGGCCACCGTCCACTCCAGCGCGGGCGAGGCCTCGGGGTCGTCGACCGACCGGTGCCGGTGGAAGCCGGAGGCGGTGGGCACCTTGCCGGCGAGTACGGCGGGCAGCGCCGGCTCGTCGAGCTGTACGACGATCTCGGCGCCCGGCACGCGACGCTGCACGTCCTTGACGTGCGTGCCGATCCCCTCGGCGAGCGCCTGGGCGAGCTCGCGCCGGGCGCCGTGGTCGGCGAGCAGCCGGTCGCCGGTGGGCCGTTCGACAGTGGCGGCCAGCGTCCAGGGGCCGGTGACCTGGAGTTTCAACCGCCCGCTGTAGCCCTGCGTCTGCTCCTCGAGCGCGTCGAGGTCCTGGGCCAGCAGGGACCGCGCCCGTCGCTGGTCGAGGCCCGGGGCTGCGCCGGTGAGCCGCCAGCCGGCAGGCTGGAGGTCCGCGCCGAGCTCGGCGACGATCGCCAGCGCGCGACCGACCATGTCGGAGTGTGCCCCGCGAGCGGGGAGCTCGGGGAGGTAGGGCAGGTCGGGGACGGTGTCGAGGACGATCTTCAGCGCCTCGTCGAAGTCGGTGGCGTCGGTGCCCGGGTAGGAGCCGATGCCGGTCGCACTGATCCTCATGCGTCCTGGCGCTCCCGGCGGTGTGCGCGGCTGATCGTGGCGGAGCCGACGACGCGGGTGCCGTCGTAGATCACGACTGCCTGTCCGGGCGCGATGCCCTGTGCGGGGTCGTGCAGCTCGACGACGACCTCGTCGCCGTACACACTGACCCGCGCGCGGTGCTCCTCGCCGTGTGCGCGCAGCTGCACGCTACCCTCGAGCGGCTCGGTCGGGACGGTCCCGCACCAACGAGGGCGGAAGCCCTCGATCCGGTCCACGGTCAGCTCCTCGCGCGGCCCGACGGTGACCGTGCCGGAGACCGGCTCGATGTCGAGCACGTAGCGGGGCTTGCCGTCGGGTGCCGGCCGGCCGATCCGCAGGCCCTTGCGCTGGCCGATCGTGTAGCGGTAGGTGCCCTCGTGGGTGCCGAGCACCTCGCCTGTCTCGTGGTCGCGGATCTGACCCGACGTCATCGGCACCCGCTCGCCGAGCTTCTCCTGCAGCCAGCCGCCGGTGTCGCCGTCGGCGATGAAGCAGATGTCGTGGCTGTCGGGCTTCTGTGCGACCTGGAGGCCGCGGCGCTCGGCCTCGGCGCGGACGTCCTCCTTGCGGGAGTCGCCGAGCGGGAACAGCGAGTGCGCGAGCTGCTCCTGGGTGAGCACGCCGAGCACGTAGGACTGGTCCTTGCCCATGTCGACCGCGCGGTGCATCTCGATCAGGCCGTCCGCGCCGGTGACCAGCTGCGCGTAGTGGCCGGTGGCGACCGCGTCGAAGCCGAGGGCCAGCGCGCGTTCGAGCACGGCGGCGAACTTGATCTTCTCGTTGCAGCGCAGGCACGGGTTGGGGGTGCGGCCCTCGGCGTACTCGGTCATGAAGTCCTCGACCACGTCCTGGTGGAAGCGGTCGCTCATGTCCCAGACGTAGAAGGGGATCCCGATCACGTCGGCGGCGCGACGGGCGTCGTTGGCGTCCTCGATCGTGCAGCAGCCCCGGGCGCCGGTGCGGTAGGACTTCGGGTTGCGCGACAGCGCGAGGTGGATGCCGGTGACGTCGTACCCCATCTCCGCGGCGCGCGCTGCGGCCACGGCGGAGTCGACACCGCCGGACATGGCAGCAAGGACACGCATGCTCAGCCCGCCTTCGCCGCCGTGAGCGCGGTGAGGTTGCCCAGACCGGAGGTGAGACCGGCCGCGCGGGCACGCTCGACGACCGGGCCGATCGCCTCCACGAGCGCGTCGACGTCGGCCTGCGTGGTGGTGTGGCCCAGCGAGAACCGCAGCGCACTGCGCGCGGCGACGTCGTCGGCACCCATCGCTAGGAGCACGTGCGAGGGCTGCGGCACCCCGGCCGAGCACGCCGAGCCGGTCGAGCACTCGATGCCGCGGGCGTCGAGCAGCATCAGCAGCGAGTCGCCCTCGCAGCCGGGGAACTGGATGTGCGCGTTGCCCGGCAGCCGGTTGGTCAGCGAGCAGTCCTTGTCGCCGTTGAGGACCGCGTCGGGGACAACCTCCGAGACCCGGCGGAGCAGGTCGTCGCGGAGGGCGGCCACACGTACGGCGTGCTCGGGCTGCCGTTCGACGGAGATCTCGACCGCCGTGGCGAACCCGCGGATCGCCGGCGCGTCGATGGTGCCGGAGCGGATGTCGCGCTCCTGGCCCCCGCCGTGCAGCAGCGGGACGAGGTCGAGCTCGCGGCGTACGACGAGCGCGCCGACGCCGATCGGGCCGCCGACCTTGTGCGCGGTCAGCGTCAACGCGTCCACCTCGCTCGCGGCGAAGTCGACCGGGATCTGCCCGACGGCCTGCACCGCGTCGGTGTGCACCGGGATGCCGTGCTCATGGGCGATCGCGACGACCTCGTGGATCGGCTGGATGGTGCCGACCTCGTTGTTGGCCCACATCACGGTGACCAGGGCGACGGAGTCGGGGTCGCGCTCGATCGACTCGCGCAGCGCGTCGAGCTGCAGCCGCCCGCACCGGTTGACCGGGAGCAGCTCGACCTCGGCGCCCTGGTCCTCCAGCCAGTGGAGGGTGTCGAGCACGGCGTGGTGCTCCACCGACGTCGAGAGGATCCGGTTGCGTCGCGGGTCGGCCTGCTTGCGCGCCCAGTACAGGCCCTTGACCGCGAGGTTGTCGGACTCGGTGCCGCCGGAGGTGAACACCACCTCGCCGGGGCGGGCGTTGAGGCAGCGGGCGATGGTCTCCCGCGACTCCTCCACCACTCGGCGTGCCGCACGGCCCGCGGCGTGCAGGGACGACGGGTTGCCCGGGCGGGTGAGCTGCTCGGTCATCGCAGCCACGGCCTCGGGGTACATCGGCGTCGTCGCGGCGTGGTCGAGGTAGACCGCGCGGCCGGCGGGTCGGGGGTAGGTCATCGCGTCTACCAGGGTACGGCGTGAACCGATCCGTGCCGAAAAGCCCGTCCCGCCGCCTCGCCTCAGCCGGTCAGCCTGCGCAGTCAGGTAGACACCCCCACGCGTCGGCAGGGCCACAACGACGTGCACTTGCGCGGGGCGGACGGGCCCGCCCGGCGGTGAGCACGAAGGTCAGGCGGCCGAGTGCACGTCCATCTGGCCCTCAGGTCTCCCGCGGCACTCGACCCCGGCGGGCTGGCCGCTTCAGCTCGCCGCCGTCTCAGCCCAGCCAATCTCCTGCGCGCATCACGGCGACCGGGCGCAGGTTGGCATCGGTGATGACCAGATCCGCCCGCCCTCCGGGGGCGAGCACCCCGGCCGTGCCACCGAGGCCGGCGGCCCTGGCCGGCGTGCGTGTCGCGGCGGTGACGGCGTCGACGATGTCGACCCCTGCGCGCACACAGCGGCGGACGACGTCGAGGAGGTGGGCGGTGCCGCCGGCGAGTGGCCCGTCGGAGCCTATCCGCGCGATGCCGTCGTCGACTGTCACCTGCTGCGAGCCGAGCTCGTAGTCGCCGTCGGGCATCCCGGCAGCGGCCATCGCGTCGGTGACGAGCCCGACCCGGTCGGGGCCGAGAAGACGGAAGACCATCCGGATCGTGTCGTCGTGCAGGTGGACGCCGTCGGCGATGAGCTCCACGAGAGCGTCGCCGTCCGCCGCTGCGGTGAGCGCGCCGGCCACGGGCCCCGGGTCGCGGTGGTGCAGGGGCGACATCCCGTTGAACAGGTGGGTGACCAGGCCGGGCCGGCCCAGCGCGGCGTGGGTGCGGGCGAGGGTCTCGCGGACGCGCCCGGCATCCGCGTCCGTGTGCCCGACCGCGGGGACCACGCCGTGCTGGAACAGCCGGTCGATCACCTCGTCAGCGCCGGCCAGCTCGGGCGCGATCGTCATCGACTTCAGGTGCCCCTGGGCGGCGTCGATCAGGTCGCGGATGAACCCGACGTCCGGGTCGGCCAGGAAGCGCGGATCCTGTGCCCCACAACGGCTCGCGGCGAGGAACGGCCCCTCGACATGGATGCCCGCGAGCTCACCGCGCCCGACCGCCTCGGCAAGCGCGGCCACCGCCTGCAGCATGCGGTCGGGCGCGTCGGTGACCGTGCTGGCCAGCATCGTCGTTGTGCCATGCAGCGCATGCTCGCTGGTGGCCGTCGCGATCTGGTCTGCCTCGCCGGCCGTGAATGAAGCGCCTCCGCCGCCGTGGTCGTGTACGTCGACGAGGCCGGGAAGGACGTACCCGTCGTGCGGGACCGTGACGGTCGCTGAACGGTCGGTTGGGGCAGTCGCCGCGGCAGCGGGACCGACGTACTCGATGACGGAAGCGGTGACGACGACCAGTCCGTCCTCGACCACTCCTGTTGGTGTGACGAGCCGGCCTCGCACCTGTGTCGTGGTCACCTCGACGACTCTAACGATGGAGGATCGCGAAAATGCGTTGCGGACCGACGTCGCGTGCGGCCACACTCGTCCGCGACATGAAGAACTGACATCGGCCTCACTCGCGTCCGCGGCGCCCTCCTCCAGTGAGCGGCAACGGCCCGGCGAGTGCCATCCCGTCACGAACGGTGTCGCTGATGTCTACCCAGATCCACTCCTCCCTGTCCGCACTCGTCGCCCGCGACGTCACGCGTGCCTACGGCGCTCGCGTCGTCCTCGACGGCGTCGACCTCGTCGCCGAACCCGGCCGGCCGCTCGGACTTGTCGGCGAGAACGGCGCCGGCAAGTCCACCCTGCTCCGCATCCTGTCGGGCACCGAGCCTGCCGACGGCGGCTCGGTCGCGCGACCGGCGGACCTGGCGTACCTGACACAGGAGCCGACATTCGCCGAAGGCGCGACCGTCGGCGACGTGCTCGACGAGGCGCTCGCTCCGTTGCTCGACGCAGTCGCAGGGCTCGAGCGGCTCGCAGCTCGTCTCGACGACCCGGCGGCCCAGGGCGACTACTCCGCGCTCCTGGACTGGGCGACGACCCACGACGCGTGGAACGCCGACCACCGGGCCGAGGCAGCCGCGGCGCGGCTCGGACTCGCTGGGCTCGACCGTTCCCGTCCGGTCGGGTCCATGTCGGGTGGCCAACGGATGAGACTCGCGCTGGCTGCGCTGATCACGCGTCGTCCCGAGTGCGTGCTCCTCGACGAGCCGACCAACCACCTCGACGACGCCGCGGTGGCGTTCCTCGAGGACTTCCTGCGTGACCTGCCGGGCGTGGTGGTGGTCGCCTCGCACGACCGGACGTTCCTCGACAACGTCTGCTCGGCGGTGGTCGACCTCGACCCTGCCCACCTGGGCCTCGACGGCTCGGGTGGCAACCGGTTCACGGGTGGCTACACCGACTACCTCGCCGCGAAGCGTGACTCGCGCCGGCGATGGGAGGACGCGTTCCTCGCACAGCAGGAGGAGCTGAACGAGCTGCGCCACGCGGCGAAGACCACCGCGCGGGCGGTCGCGCCGCACAACCGGCCGCCGCGGGACGGCGACAAGTTCATCTACTTCGGCAAGGGACAGAAGGTCTCCAAAGCGATCAGCCGTCGCGTGCGCGACACCGAGCGGCGGATCGAGGTGCTCGAGCGCGAGCGGATCCCCAAGCCACCAAGGCCGCTGAGCTTCCAGGGCTCACTCTCCGGAACCGCCGGCGGCTGGGTCGCTACTCGGGATCTCGTCGTACCCGGTCGGCTGCACGTGCACCGGCTCGATGTTGCTGCCGGAGAGAAGCTGCTGGTCACTGGGGCGAACGGGTCCGGCAAGTCCACGCTGCTCAAGGTCCTCGCCGGCGAGATCTCCGCCTCGGGCCACCTGCAGGTCTCAGCCAGGCGCGTCGGCCATCTCCCTCAGGAGGTGGTCTTCGCGCGGCCTGAGCGTACGGCGCTGGAGGCGTACGACGCCGCGACCAGCGCGCCGACTGCTCTTGCGGAGCTGGGACTCCTGCACCCGCGCGACCTGACTCGGCCGGTCGGTGTGCTGAGCGTCGGCCAGCAGCGCCGGCTCGCGCTCGCGATCCTCGTCGCCCGCTCCCCCGACCTGCTGCTGCTCGATGAGCCGACCAACCACATCTCGCTGACGCTGGCCGAGGAGCTGGAGGAAGCGCTGCAGACGTCACTCGGCACCGTCGTCGTCGCCAGCCACGACCGCTGGCTGCGTGGTCGGTGGGAAGGGCCGACGTTGTCCTTGCACGGCTAGGGATCGCCGTTTCGTCAATATTGACGATGAGTCGACCACCCTCACTGGCTGAGTGTTGTGACGTGCAGCGTGGAGAGGGATCGCTGGACACACAAGCAGTCGCAGACCATCTGCGACAGATGTCCCTGAGGGGGGAACATGAACAAGAAGCTCATGAAGGCCAGCATCGCTGGTGCGGCTGCTCTCGCGCTCGCCGCCGGCGGATCGACCTTTGCGAACTGGACAGACTTCAAGATCAACACAGGCAACCAAGCGGGCGCCGGCAAGCTCGTGCTCAACGTCAGTGAAGGCGCGATGACCTCAGAGTCTATGACTCTGGCCCCCGGTGAGAACCAGTCCATCGACTACTACATCGCCAGCAACGACGGCCTTTCGGTTCCCGACGGAAAGCTCTACATCACGCTCAAGAACCTGCGCGACGAGGAGGACGGCTGCACCAGCTTCTCCGAGGCAGTTATTGAGGGAAGCAACCCGTACGGCGCCGGCTACAACCCCGCTACAGGCTGTGGAGATTCGACTCCTGGCAATGACAACGGCGAACTGAGCCAGCAGGCGCGCATGGAGATCTGGCAGTACGGCCCCAGCGCCAGCGGCGTGTGCGGACTGCCTGCAGGCAATAGCCAGGTTAAGAACTTCTCGATCGTCTCGACGCTCGAGAACCAGAAGTACCCGGTGGCGGACCTGGAGCCTGGAGAGGCGACCTGCGTGCGCGCGATCATCAAGCTTGAAGAGGACCCCAACCCCGTTGCCGCAGACGACAGGGTCCAGGGCGACCGGATGACGTGGGACTTCCTGTTCGACCTTGAGCAGCTGTAAGTAGACGCCGCGAACACTACGCGACATGGGAGGGAGGGAGCTCGTGCACGCAGACACGAGTTCCCTCCCTTTCCGTGAGGAGGGCCAGAAAATGCCGGCTGTCTTGAGCACCACCGACGCGGCCGTTGGCACGGAAGCCGACGTTCACGCCGCGGTGATCCGTTCACCTTCTCACTGGATGAGGCGATTGCAACACATCGTTCTCCAAATTGCGTCCCTTGCGCTGGCGCTAGCTGTGCTTGCTTCCATCACAGTGCTAATCGTTCTACCGCGCGCGACGCACGCCACAGCGCTCACCGTGCTGACCGGGAGCATGACACCCGCAATCCCCGTGGGCTCAGTGGTACTCGTTCGCCCCGTGGACCCCAGGACACTGCAGGTTGGCGATGTAGCAACCTACGTGCGTAGGAACGGCAACGGGATCGAATCGCTCACCACGCATCGCATCGTGGAGGCAAACGGCGACACGGGGACGCTCATCTTCAAGGGTGACGCAAATCGCGGCCCGGACCCTGATCCGGTTGAGTTGGCGTCGGTAGTGGGCGAGGTCTGGTTCCACGTGCCATATCTCGGAGCCATCCGCGATGCGTTACAGGGCACGGCTGGACTAACACTGCTTGCCATCCTCGTCCTCGGCGGCTACGCGACCAGCCAACTCTGGGGAGCACATCAGGACCGACGTCGTCGCAAGATGCTCGATTTAGCACCTCCGGCCGCCGTAAGCGTCAGTTGCGACCGCCCGCTTGTGGTTGCCATGTTCGACGCCGCCCGGCCCGGTCCCGAGGTTCTTGCACAGAGTTGGAACGGAGTTCTCATCAACGAGACCGCGAAGTCGGTCACAGTGTTGATTGCTCCACCGGCAAAGGACCTGGACCTGTTGCTGAGCGAACTGCAGCTGTCGGCACCCCTCTCGATTCGCGCCTTCTGCGAGAACCCGACACTTCTCGTGACCTCTCGTGGAAATGCCGAGGCCGACCAGGAGTCAAATCACTGCAGGAGTGATCATGCTCGCGCGTAGGCATCGCGTCGGCTTTGGGGTCGGAATGGTGCTTGCAGGCATGCTTTCAGTCTCCAGCGGGAGCGGCCAAACATACGCCAACTTCTCCGACTTCGCTGTCGCGGAGGCAGCTACGAGCGCTGGGCTGTGGGCTCCCGACCCGCCCGCGGCCTGCTGGCCGGACTGGCACAAGAAGCACGGTTGGCACTGGTTCATGGACTGGGACGACAAGGCCCCCGACCACCACAAGGACTGGGACAACGACGACTGGGACGACAAGTCGTACAGTACGAAGAAGAGCTTTGGTCGATGGGGCTTGGGCGGCCCGACGGCTGAGGGGCTAGCCCCCTTCCACGGCAGGTCCTGGCCCAGAATGCAGATCATTTACGGCACCGTTGGCGACGACGTCCCGTTGGAAGGCGGCAATGGACCGCAGATCATCATGGGGCTCGCAGGCAGCGACGTCATCAACGGTGGCAACAGCCTGGACTGCCTGGTCGGGGGTCCAGGCGACGACATCCTCAACGGCGCGAATAGCACCGACATCCTGATCGGTGGACCCGGCACCGATCAGCTCAACGGCGGGAACGGGATCGACATCCTGATCGGCGACGCGGGGGCCGACCAGCTCAATGGCGGCAATGGCCCGGACATCATCCTTGCCGGCAAGAACGATGAGGTCGTGAATCGTCAGAAGTGGGACATCGTTATCTGGATCGACGAGCTCGACGACTGCGACGGCTCTGGCAACCTTGGCGGGTTCCTGGAGTGTCTGTTGCCAAACATCTTCACTTTCGAGGATGCGATGCGTCTGATGTTCTTCGAGCTTGCCGATCTTGAGGAGACTGACGGAGACCCGAAGCGAGAGCGCTCTCTCCTCGCCCCCGAGCCAGCGTCCGCAGACTCTGAGACGACTGACGAGTCGGATCCCACGGCCGACGAAACTCCTGCCGAGGTGGAGGAGTCTGAACCCGGTCCCGCGGCTGAGGACCTCCAGAGCGACCAAGAGGTGTCGACGCCTGTCGAGGCGCCGCCCACAGAGGACTCGAAGGACGAGACCTCAGAGCCCAGCTCAACGGACACCGACGCGACGACTGACGGGGACTCCACCCAGCCCGGCAGCGCGACCGCCTGCGACGGTTCGCAGCCCGACGATCCGAACTGCGAGGTGAAGCCATGAGACGCACGAGCTCGGTGTTCACCAAGGCGCTCCTCGCCTCTGTCGCGGCGGTCGCCCTGGTCGCTGTGCCAGCAGCGGCCGAGGACAGCTTCGTGGAGGAGGTCACGGCCGCGACGAACGATCCGATGAAGCTGGCTCCTGGCTACTCCACGGAGCGCGTGGTCCGCGTCGTCAACGAGGCGGTGGCCACCTCGGAGCTGCGCCTGCAGGCGCGCAACCTCGTCGACGACGACAACGGCTGTGTGCAACCCGAGATCCGCGATGGTGACACGACGTGCGGAGGGGACGGCGGCGAGCTCTCCGACTGGATGCGGATCACGGTGACCCGGCTCGGCGGCACCACGGACGAGCTGCTCTGGACCGGGACGCTGGCCCAGCTCGCGCACGGCGCAGTGCTGGAGAGCGCCATGCCGGCGAAGGCCGAGTGGCGGCTCCGTCTGACCAGCGAGCTCCCACGCGAGGCGGGCAACGACACCCAGACCGACCGGGTCAGCTACGACCTCCGCTGGACGATGAGCTCCGAGCGCGGCCCGAACGACGTCGACATCGCCGGCGTCGAGGCGGAGGCCGGCGGCTCCGCGGGCGGCGGCGCACCGCGCCTGCCAGGCGGTGTCGTGATCGGCGGTCTCCCGGCCACGGGTACGACGGTCGGCCTTCTGCTCCTCCTGACCACGGCCGGACTGCTCAGCGCAGGCTCGATCATGATCGTGGCCGGCAGGAGGAGAGCGGTGACCTCCTAGCCAAATGTCCGGAATCGCCGACGAAGACACGCAATGTCACACCCCGACTAGTCCTTCCGGGCGGCACTGATTCGACCCGTTCGGCCCCTGCCGACACGCCGAAGCGATGCCGGACACTCGGTGCCGTGGGGGTTTATTACTGGGTGGGGACCCAGGGGGGATGGCTACGGCATTTCTCCCCGACCAATGTGACAAGCGCACCGACGATCCTGACGACCAACGTCGTGGTCCTCGGCGCCGCGCTGACCGTGGCCAGCAGCCAGGGTGCGAGCCTGACAGCCGGGGGGCTGGTCAACTCGCTCGAGATGACTGCGGCTCTGCTCTTCGTGGCCGCAGGCCTCGTCGGCCTGGCCCGGTGGCGGATCACGTCCGAGAGTCCCAGCGCGTTGATCGGGCTGGCACTCGCGGTCTACGGGGGACTCGCGGTCCCGGTCTCGAGCGCGTCCGGTCTCGTGTACGACGATGGCACGCGGCTCCATCCCGTGTCGGGGCTGCTCGCCACGATCGCCGCGGCCGTGCTGATCATCGCTGCGCTGCAGGCGCCTCATGCCGCGGACCGGCAGAAGCCGGTGACCTTCTCGACGGTCATGTCGCCGCTGGTCGGCATCGCGCTGCTGGTGCTGATCGGCCGGGTGTTCGCCGCCGATGCCGGGCTGTCCCCGGCCACGCACGTCGTGCTGGAGCTCGCTGCGCTGGCGACCTGGGCGACGTTGCTGACCATGTACACCATCAAGGCGCGCAAGCTCGACGAGCGCTGGGTGACCACTGCTGCAGCACTCATGGCAGGCATGGTGCTGGTCGGACTCTGCCGGACGGTCGCGATCGTCGAGCCCGGGCAGTGGAGCTTCCCGGCCGCCGCCCTGCTGTTCGCGACGGCCGCGATGACGCTGGCCGTCACACTGCTCGACCTGCGTGCCGGCAGCCGCGCGCGGGTGCTCAACCATCGCGCGGTGACGCGAGCGCTCGCTCGCGCCGAGGACGTCCTCGCAGAGCAGCACGAGTGGCGGCGGCACCTCGCGCACGACAGCCGCAACGCGATGGCAGCACTGCGGATGGCGATGACGGTGCTCACCTACCAGGGTGACCGGCTGTCGGCCGAGAAGGCCGACGAGCTGCGCGGCTCGGTGATGAACGAGATCGGCCACCTCGAGCACCTGCTGCGGCGCGCAGACTCCCCCGCGATGGAGGAGTTCCCGATCGGCGACGTGCTCGAGCCGATCCTCGTCGCACAACGCGAGGGCGGGCTGGAGATCCACAGCGAGATCGACGACGTCGCAGTCCGCGGGTTCTCCGCGGACCTGGGAGTCGTGCTCGGCACGCTCTTCAGCAACTTGCAGCCCGTCCCGGCCGGACAGCACGTGTCGCTCACGGTCGAGGAGGACTTCCCCGTCGTGCGCGTCGAGCTGAGCCGGCACCCCGTGCTGCCATCGCGTGGACGTCACGCGGCCGCGTGCAACGGGCAGAGCAGGAGCGAGCTGGGGCTCTATGTCGCGACGCGGCTGATGGCCAACCAGAACGGCACCATCGCGCACCGCGAGGGACCCGACGGCGAGATGTGCTACTCGCTGACGCTGATGGCAGCCCTGCCGAGCGCCGACGAGTCCTCGGAGGTCATGCGATGACCGTGCAGATCCATCCGCAGGTGCGCCGCGTCATGCTCACCGAGCGGCCGGCCCCGCGCGTGCCCTTCCAGGCTCAGCCCCAGCGTGAGCGACTGGCCGGTCCCGCCTCGACGAAGGTCGCGATCATCGAGGACCACGCGCTCCTCGCGCAGAGCCTCGGGTTCACCCTGGAGGCGACGGGCCTGGACGTGCTCGTGCCCACCCTCACGGACGGGGCCCAGGTGCTCGAGGACCTACGTCGCTTCCGGCCCGACCTGGTGCTGCTCGACCTCGAGCTCGGCGAGCCGATCGGCGACGGGACCCGGCTGATCACCCACCTCGTCGCGATGGGGGCACGGGTCCTGGTGATGACGTCGGTGACCGACCGGCTGCGTCTCGCGGCCACGATCGAGGCCGGCGCCGTTGGCTTCCTGAACAAGACCGCGCCGGTCGACGTACTCATCGACACGGTCACCCAGGCCGCCGCCGGCGAGGACGTCATGGACCCCTCGCTGCGCCACGACCTGCTGTTCGAGCTGCGCCGTCAGCGACGCGAGGAGCAGGTGCGCGACCGGGCGTTCGCCCGGCTCACGCCGCGGGAACGCGAGGTGCTCGTCGCGCTGGCCGAGGGCAAGACCGTCGCGTGCCTGGCGCAGGAGTGGACGGTCGCCCAGACCACCATCCGCACGCAGGTGCGCGGGATCCTCACGAAGTTCGGGGTGAGCTCCCAGCTCGAGGCGGTCGCGATGGCGCGCAAGTGCGGGTGGCTGCAGGACCCGGAGGCGCACCGCTGAGACTGCGCGGGCGGCCCGGGATGCAGAACGCCCCTCCGGCCACCGGGCCGGAGGGGCGTTTCGCGTGAGACGGAGCAGGCGGTCAGCCCTTGCGCTGGTTGACGCCCTCGGTCGCGGCGGGAAGGACCGCGTGGAGGTCGCCCACCACACCGAAGTCGACGAGCTCGAAGAGCGGCGCCTCCTCGTCCTTGTTGATCGCCACGATCGTCTTCGAGGTCTGCATGCCGGCGCGGTGCTGGATCGCTCCGGAGATGCCGGCGGCGACGTACAGCTGCGGGGAGACCGTCTTGCCGGTCTGACCGACCTGGAAGGAGTGCGGGTACCAGCCGGAGTCGACCGCGGCCCGGGACGCGCCGACCGCAGCACCGAGCGAGTCGGCGAACTTCTCCACCGGCTCGAAGTTGCCGCCGGTGCCACGACCACCGGAGACCACGATCGCTGCCTCGGTGAGCTCGGGGCGGCCGGTGGCCTTGCGCGGCTCGGAGGCGACGATCTTCGCGGCCTTCGCGGCGTCGGAGATGGTCACCGCCACCTGCTCGACCGCACCGGCGCCCTCGGCCTGCTCGGGCGTCGCGGCGTTCGGCTTGACCGTGATGATCGGGGTGCCCTTGGTGACCTTCGCCTGCACGGTGTAGTTGCCCGCGAACACCGACTGCGTGGTCACCGGACCCTCCTGCACGTCGACGGCGTCGGTGATCAGACCGGAGTCGATCTTGATCGCGAGCCGGCCCGCGATCTCCTTGCCCTCGGCGCTGGAGGAGATGAGTACGGCGCCCGGGCTGGTCTTCTCGACCAGCTGCTGCAGGGCCTCGGCCTTCGGGGCCACCAGGTAGCCCTTGATCTCCGCGTCGTCGACCGTGTAGATCTTCGCCGCGCCGTAGCCCTTCAGCGAGGCGACGGCGTCGTCGGACGGGGCGCCGATGAACACCGCCGACGGCTCGCCCAGGCGGCGCGCGATCGTCAGGAGCTCGTAGGTCGGCTTGCGTACTGCACCGTCGACGTGGTCGACCAGAACCAGGATCTCGCTCATGTCAGTTACCCGACCTTCCTCAGATGAACTTCTTCGACGCGAGGAACTCGACCAGCGCGGTGGCGCCCGAGCCGTCCTCGTCGGTGACGATCTCGCCCTGCGTGCGCGGCGGGCGAGCGGCGGTGTCCTCGACCTGCGACCAGCCGGCGGACAGGCCGACCTGGGAGGCGTCGACACCGAGGTCGGACAGCGACCAGGTCTCGACCGGCTTCTTCTTGGCGGCCATGATCCCCTTGAAGGACGGGTAACGGGCCTCGCCGGACTGGTCGGTCACGCTGAGCACGAGCGGGGCGGTGCCACCGATGATCTCGGTGGCGGTGTCACCGTCGCGCTTGATCCGGACCTCCTTGCCCTGCATCTCGATGACCGAGCCGAGGGTGACCTGCGGGAGGCCGAGCCGCTCGGCGAGCATCGCCGGGACGACGCCCATGGTGCCGTCGGTGGAGGCCATGCCGCACACGACCAGGTCGTGGTCGAGCTTCTTGATCGCCTCGGCGAGCACCAGGGAGGTGGCGATCGCGTCGGAGCCGGCGACCGCGTCGTCGACGACGTGCACGCCCTTGTCGGCGCCCATCTGCAGACCCTTGCGGATCGCGTCGACAGCTTGCTCGGGGCCGACGGTCAGCACGGTGACCTCGGTGCCTTCGTTCTTCTCCTTGAGCTGCAGGGCCTGCTCGACGGCGTACTCGTCGAGCTCCGACAGCAGGCCGTCCACGCCGACGCGGTCGACGGTGTTGTCAGCCTCGAATTGCCGATCGGCGGTCGCATCGGGAACGTACTTCACACACACGACAATGTTCATGGCAGTCTCGGCCCTGAGGGCCCCTCCTGTGCACTCGTCTCTGACGGTCACCCGCCCACGTGTCCCCCGAGGTTACTAGCAGGTAGCTAGCAGAGGAACCGCGTGGTCAGGTGCGTTCGATCACACGCTCGCGAGCCTTCCGGGAGCGGGTTGCGCTGCTGTCACGGCCGGATGATCCGGTCCAGGATCTTGCCTATCACCAGGTACACCACGGCCGCGATTCCCCAGTTCGTCAGGGCGCTCTTGACCCGGCCGTCGGCGTCGTCGGGGAAGGTGAAGATCCCCGCGTCGAGGCTGAACGGTCCGTCCAGCGCCTCCGCGCCGTTGATGACGAACTGCACGATGCTGTTGTCCTCGTTGGCCTTCAGCGCGATCAGCAGGGCGCCGACGGCGAGGAACAGCGCGCAGACCACGGCGACCAGCCACACGATCGTGGCGACCTGGCTGCGCACCAGGTCGGCGCCCTTCTTCACCTTCGCGGTGCTCCCCCCGGAAGCACGGCGCCCACGGCGGCCGGTCGCGGTGTCCGCGGCCTCGCCTTCGGTGCCGCTGCTTGCGTCAGTCACTGTCACTCCTTGTCCGAGGTATCCGCACGATAGCCGACCTCGGAGCGGCCGGAGAACCTGTCCGGACCGTGGTTGTCAGCGGCCGACGAACTCGGCCTTGCCGGGACCCTGCTCGACGAAGGACCTCATCCCGATCGTGCGGTCCTCGGTGGCGAACAGCGCGGCGAACTGCTGCCGCTCGATCTCCAGGCCGGTCTCGAGGTCGGTCTCGAGGCCCCGGTCGACCGCCTCCTTGGCGGCGCGCAGCGCGTACGTCGCCGCACCGGTGAACTGCTTGGCCCAGGCCACCGCCTCGGTGTACACGTCGGCCGCCGGCACGACCTTGTCGACCAGCCCGATCGCGAGCGCCTCGTCGGCCTTGACGAAGCGGCCGGTGAAGATCAGGTCCTTGGCCTTGGCCGGGCCGACGAGCCGGGTCAGCCGCTGCGTGCCGCCGGCCCCGGGGATGATCCCGAGCAGGATCTCCGGCTGGCCGAGCACGGCGTTGTCGGCGGCGACCCGGATGTCGGCACACATCGCGAGCTCGCACCCGCCGCCGAGTGCGTAGCCGGTGACCGCGGCGACGACCGGCTTGGGGATCCTGGCCACGGCGGTGAACGACGACTGCAGCGCACCGGAGCGCTTGACCATGTCCGTGTAGGACATGTCGGCCATCTCCTTGACGTCCGCGCCCGCCGCGAACACCTTCTCCCCGCCGTAGACCACCACGGCCTTGATGTCGTCACGCTCGGTGCACTCGGCCGCTGCCGCGCGGATCTCCTCCTGGACCTGGGCGTTGAGCGCGTTCATCTTGGGCCGGTCGACCCGGATCGTCCCCACGCCGTCCTCGACCTCGACCCGCACGAACTCGCCCACGATGCACTCCTCTGCTAGCCGGATAGGGTGCTTGGCAGCCTAGACCGCGGCGGGTGCGGGAGGTGGCCCGGGGGCGCCGTGGGTCACAGGTGGATGACGACCCCGCCCGTTGTCCGGTTTGTCCCCCCAAGGGTCGGAGAGAATGGTGCCCGTGAACCCGCGAGTGTGGTCCGAGGAGCAGGACGAGACAGCCGTGTGGCCCGGCCAGCACGAGCCGCTCGGTGCCACCTGGTCGGCCGACGCCACCAACTT
>JBMOMG010000059.1:0-3021 GCA_049323155.1 Actinomycetota bacterium
ACCCGGCAGCCGACAAGATCTACCGGCACCCGACGTTCTACGAGGTTCCCGAGGGCGTGGAGCACCTGTGAGCCGGACGTCTGCGGAGACCGGGGCCCCTGCGGGCGGGACCACGACCGATGCCCACGTCCGCTACGTGCTCGCGCTCGCCGACGACACGCTGGTCGCCGCCCAGCGACTGGGGGAGTGGGTCGCCTCCGCGCCGGTGCTGGAGGAGGACGTGGCGCTGGCCAACATCGGCCTCGACCTGCTCGGCCAGGCGCGGGCCCTGCTCGCCCACGCCGGTGCCCTCGAGGGCCGGGGGCGTGACGAGGACGCGTTGGCCTACTTCCGTGACGAGCGCGACTTCCTCAACGTGCACCTCGTCGAGCGCGACAACGGCGACTTCGCGGTCACCATGGCGCGGCTGCTCGTCCTCACGGCGTATCTGAAGCAGCTGTGGTCCGCCCTGCAGCCGAGCACGGACGCCACGATCGCGGCGATTGCGGCGAAGGCGGTCAAGGAGGCCGGCTACCACGTCGAGCACGCCCGGATGTGGGTGCTCCGGCTCGGCGACGGCACCCCCGAGTCGCACCGGCGGATGCAGGCCGGGCTCGACGCGGAGTGGCCGTTCGTCGACGAGCTGTTCGACGACGGCTTCGTCGACGACGCGCTGCTCGAGGCCGGCGTCGCGGTGCGCCCGAGCAGCCTCCGCGAGGCCTGGCTGGCCGAGGTCGCCGCCGTGGTCTCGGAGGCGACGCTGACCCTGCCCGACGTACCCCCCGCCGTGACCGGCGGCCGCCGGGGCATCCACACCGAGCAGATGGGCTACCTGCTGGCCGAGATGCAGCACCTCGCCCGCTCGCACCCGGGGGCGTCGTGGTGAGGGTCTCGACAAGCTCGACCACCGGGAACCGCTCGACCGCCGGGAACCGCTCGACCCCGAGCCCCGCCCTGTGGGGGGTCGTCGCCGCGGTGCCCGACCCGGAGATCCCGGTGCTCACCATCGCCGACCTCGGGATCCTGCGCGACGTCACCGTCGGCGACGACGGACACGTGCACGTCACGATCACGCCGACGTACTCCGGCTGCCCGGCGATGGATACCATCCGCGACGACGTGGTGGCCGCGCTGGCAGCCGCCGGCTGCCCCGATGCGACGGTGCAGGTCGTGCTGTCGCCTGCGTGGACCACCGAGTGGATGAGCGCCGAGGGGCGCCGCAAGCTCGAGGAGCACGGCATCGCACCGCCGTCGGTGCACGAGCCCGGCGCCGCCGTGCCGCTCCGGCTCACCGTGCGCTGCCCCCAGTGCGGCTCGCCCGACACCCGGGAGCTGAGCCGGTTCGGCTCCACCGCCTGCAAGTCCCTGTGGGCCTGCAACGCGTGCCGCGAGCCCTTCGACCACTTCAAGGACCTCTGAACCCGTGAGCAGACATGCGGTCTTCCACCCGTTGCGGGTCGCGGCGATCGAGCCGGTGACCGCCGACTCGGTGGCGATCACCTTCGACGTGCCCGAGCACCTGAAGGCCGACTACGCGTTCACCCAGGGTCAGCACGTGAACCTGCGTACGACGCTCGCCGGCGACGACGTGCGGCGCAGCTACTCGATCTGCTCGCCGGTGTCGTCGGGGGTGCTGCGGATCGCCGTGAAGCGGCTGCCCGGGGGAGCGTTCTCCGAGCACGCGCTCGAGCGGTTGCAGGCCGGTGACGTGATCGACGTGATGACCCCGAGTGGGCGGTTCTTCACCGACCTCGATCCCGACAACGCCAAGCGCTACGTCTGTGTCGCCGCCGGGTCGGGCATCACGCCGATCCTGTCGATCGTGGCGACCACGCTCGAGGTCGAGCCGCGCTCGCACGTGACCCTGGTCTACGCCAACCGCACGCACGCGTCGGTGATGTTCCTCGAGGAGGTCGAGGATCTCAAGGACCGCTACCCCGACCGGTTCCAGCTGATCCACGTGCTCTCCCGCGAGCCGCAGGAGGTCGAGCTGTTCTCCGGACGGCTCGACGTGCCGCGCATGCAGCGGCTGCTCGACACGCTGATCCCGCCGGCCGACGTCGACGAGTGGTTCCTGTGCGGGCCCTACGACCTCGTCGGGGCACTGCGCAAGCAGCTCGTCGCCGAGGGCGTGGACAAGCGGTCGGTGCACGCCGAGGTGTTCCACGTCGAGACCCGGCCGCGTGCCCGTCGTACCCCTGTCGACGCGGGCGGCGCGGACGCCGGCGGCAGCGAGGTGACGATCAGCCTCGACGGGCGGCGCTCGACGTTCAGGCTGGCGTCCGACGGGCCGCCGGTGCTCGACGCCGCGCTCACGGTGCGGGCAGACGCCCCGTTCGCGTGCAAGGGCGGTGTGTGCGGGACCTGCCGGGCGAAGGTGGTCGAGGGTTCGGTCGAGATGGACACCAACTGGGCGCTCGAACCGGGCGAGGTCGAACGCGGCTACGTGCTGACCTGCCAGGCGCACCCGACCTCGGAGAAGCTGCACCTCGACTACGACGCGTGACCCGTCGGCCGGCGCACGGCGCTGTCCGGTTGGGGACGTCCGGCACTGGCAGCACCTCCTCGGCGCGAGCAGGCTGGCAGCAGTGAGAGGAGGAGGTGTACTCGATGAGACTGACGCTTCGTGACCTGGTCGCGACGATCCTCGTGCTGGCGATCGCGGTGCCCTACGTCGGCTACCTGATCGAGGGCGACATGCCCTTCGTGGAGGATGCGCGCGGGATGGCCGCGGTCGGCCTGCTGCTCGGTGCTGCCGCCTACGTGGTGCTGAGGATGGGCGACGAGTTCGACCGGGTCGGCAAGGTCGAGACGACCGTGGCAGCGGTGTCGCTGGCTCTGGGGCTCGTGGCGCTCGCGTTCGCCGAGACCGGCGCAGCCGAGGTGCTGCTGGCGGCCTTCATGGCATCGATCCTCGTCGTGTTCGCGCTGGAGCTGGTCGACCACTCGGGGGTCATGCACTGGCACGAACCACCCATGACGCGCGCCTGAGCGGGACCGCGTCACCCGACGGCGCCCGGTGAGGGGCCCTCACCGGGCGCC
>JBMOMG010000060.1:0-41335 GCA_049323155.1 Actinomycetota bacterium
AGCCCTGCAGATCTCATGGTGGACGTCGTCCGCGTCAAGCGAGCAGGGCAGTGACCTGGTGGCACCCGGGGTGCATCACCGCCCCATCCAGAAGCGATGACCTCAGGAAGGTAGACCAGTGAGCCTGAAGGTCCTCGTCGTCGACGACGAGCGTCCCGCCCTGGACGAGCTCGCCTGGCTGCTCGGCCGCGACAACCGGGTGGCCGACGTACTCACCACCGACTCCGCCGCCGAGGCGCTGCGGCTGCTCCAGGAGGAGCACGTCGACGCGGTCTTCCTCGACATCCGGATGCCCGGCCTCAGCGGTCTGGACCTGGCGAAGGTGCTGGCCCGGTTCAAGGAGCCGCCGCCGGTGGTCTTCGTGACCGCGTACGACGAGCACGCCGTCGACGCCTTCGAGCTCAACGCCGTCGACTACGTCCTCAAGCCCGTGCGCGACGACCGGCTCGCCGAGGCGGTCCGCCGGGTCGCCGAGGCCCGCAGCACCCCGGCCACGCCGCTGGACGCCGACACGATCGCGGTGGAGCTCGGCGGCCGCACCCGGTTCGTGCCGCGCAGCTCGGTGCGCTACGTCGAGGCGCAGGGCGACTACGCCCGGCTGCACACCGACGAGGGCAGCCACCTGGTGCGGGTGCCGCTGAGCTCGTTGGAGGAGCAGTGGCGCGATGCCGGCTTCGTCCGGATCCACCGCTCGCTGCTGGTTGCGCTGGCCCACGTCGAGGAGGTCCGGATGGACTCCGGCCGGTGCACGGTGATCGTCGGCGGCGAGGAGCTCGCGGTCAGCCGCCGGCACACCCGGCAGCTGCGTGACCTGCTGGTCCGGCGGTCCCGCCCCGGCACCGGCTCCCGGGCATGAGCGAGCCGACCGGCCCGGTCCGCCGGGTCCGCGTCACCAGCCCGCGCACGTCGGCGGGCCGGCCGCGGCGGGTCAGCGTCGGCTCCGAGATCGACGCGCAGACCCGGCTCGGCGAGATCTACATGAGCACGCTGCTGCGGGCACAGCTGCGGCTGGCGGGCCTGGTGGTCGGGGCCCTGGCACTGCTGGTCGGTGGCGTGCCGCTGGCCTACGCGCTGTTCCCCTCGCTCGACGAGGTCGACGTGCTCGGCATGCCGCTGGCCTGGGTGCTGCTCGGCTTCGGCGTCTACCCGCTGCTGGTGCTGCTCGGCTGGCTCTACGTCCGCTCGGCGGAGAACAACGAGCGGGAGTTCGCAGACGTGGTGGAGCGGTCGTGACCCCGGCTCGGACGGGCAGGTGAGCTCGTCGTACGGGATCACCGCGGTGGTCCTGGTCTCCCTGGCGACGCTGGCGATCGGTGCCTACAGCTGGCGGTTCTCCCGCACGACCAGCGACTTCTTCGTCGCCTCCCGGTCGGTGCGTCCGGCGCTGAACGCCTCCGCGATCGGCGGGGAGTACCTCTCGGCCGCGTCGTTCCTCGGCATCGCCGGGCTCGTGCTCACCTTCGGCACCGAGATGCTGTGGTACCCGGTCGGCTGGACCGCGGGCTACCTGATCCTGCTGGTCCTGGTGGCCGCGCCGCTGCGGCGCTCGGGTGCCTACACGCTGCCCGACTTCGCCGAGGCCCGGCTGGAGTCGCTCGCGGTGCGCCGGTTCTCCTCCGCGCTGGTCGTCGGGATCGGCTGGCTCTACCTGATGCCGCAGTTCCAGGGCGCGGGGCTCGCGCTCGCGACGGTGGCCGGGACCGAGCACTGGGTCGGCGGCGCGATCGTCGCCGCGGTCGTGCTGGTCAACGTGATGTCGGGCGGCATGCGCAGCATCACCTTCGTGCAGGCGTTCCAGTACTGGCTCAAGCTCACCGCGCTGCTCGTCCCGGTGCTGTTCCTGCTCGCGGTGTGGGTCGGCGACGGCGCGGTCTCGCCGGCCGACGCGGTGGGCGGCGACACCGCGGTGTGGACCTCGCCGCTGGCCTCGCGCAGCGACCACCCGGTGTACACCACCTACTCGATCATCGTGGCGACGTTCCTCGGCACGATGGGCCTGCCGCACGTGGTGGTGCGCTTCTACACCAACCCCGACGGCCGGACCGCCCGTCGTACGACGCTGGTGGTGCTCGCGCTGCTCGGCGTCTTCTACGTCCTGCCCCCGGTGTACGGCGCCCTCGGCAGGCTCTACGCGCCAGACCTGATCGCCAGCGGCGCCACCGACACGGTGGTGCTCGAGCTGCCCAGCCGGATGGTGGGCGGGCTCGGCGGCGACCTGCTCTCGGCGCTCACCACCGCCGGCGCCTTCGCGGCGTTCCTGTCCACCTCCTCGGGGCTGACCATCGCCGTCGCCGGGGTGATCAGCCAGGACGTGATGGGACGGCAGTTCCGCGGCGTCCGGTCGTTCCAGGCCGCGGCGGTTGTGGCGGTCGTCGTACCCCTGGGGCTCGCGGTGTTCGCCGACAGCGTCGGCGTCGCGCGGGCGGTAGGGCTGGCGTTCGCGGTCGCGGCATCGACGTTCTGCCCGCTGCTGGTGCTGGGGATCTGGTGGCGCCGGCTGACCGACTACGGCGCGATCGCGGGGATGGTCGTCGGCGGCGGGCTGTCGGGGATCGCGGTGGCGGACACGCTGCTGCTGCACGTGCACGCCGGCTGGCAGGGCGCCCTCCTGGCCCACCCGGCGGCGTGGACGGTGCCCGCGGCGTTCCTGACCATGGTGGTGGTCTCTCTGCTCACGCCCCGACGGCTGCCGGTGAACCTGTCCCGGACGATGGTGCGGCTGCACACCCCCGAGACCGTCGACCTCGACCGCGGGCCGGCCCCGCTCTGACCGCTCGTCGTGCGTTTCCTGCCGCACGTCGACAGCGCCGCCACCGCCCGCAGCCGCCCCCTCGTCGCGGGCCGCCGGAGCGCCTATCGTGGCGGCAAGGGCCGCACCCCACCGCCGATCACCGACCCGTGACCGAGGAGACGACGTGAGTGACGAGACACTGTCCAACCTGATGCGCGAGGAGCGTCGCTTCGAGCCTCCCGCCGAGCTCGCCGCCTCGGCGAACCTCACCGCGGAGGCCTACGAGAGGGCCTCGGCGGACCGGCTGGCGTTCTGGGAGGAGCAGGCGGAGCGTCTCGACTGGGCCCAGCGCTGGGACAAGGTCCTCGACTGGGACAACCCGCCGTTCGCGAAGTGGTACGTCGGCGGCAAGCTCAACGCCGCCTACAACTGCGTGGACCGCCACGTCGAGGCCGGCCGCGGCGACAAGGTCGCCTTCCACTGGGTCGGCGAGCCCGACGACGACACCCGCACGATCACCTACGCCGACCTCCAGGAGGAGGTCTCCAAGGCCGCCAACGCGCTGATCGAGCTCGGCGTGAAGACCGGCGACCGGGTCGCGATCTACATGCCGATGATCCCCGAGACCGTGGTGTCGATGCTGGCCTGCGCCCGGATCGGCGCGCCGCACACCGTGGTCTTCGGTGGCTTCTCCGCCGACGCGTTGGCCAGCCGGATCCAGGACTGCGACGCCCGTGTCGTGATCACCTCCGACGGCGGCTACCGGCGCGGCGCACCGTCCGCGCTCAAGCCGGCCGTCGACGAGGCCGTGAGCCGCTGCCCCGACGTGCGCAACGTGGTCGTGGTCCGCCGCACCGGCCAGGAGGTCGGCTGGGACGACAGCCGCGACGTGTGGTGGCACGACCTGGTCGACAAGCAGTCCGCCGAGCACACCCCCGAGGCGTTCGACTCGGAGCATCCGCTGTACGTCATGTACACCTCCGGCACCACGGGCAAGCCGAAGGGCATCCTGCACACCACCGGCGGCTACCTGGTCGGCTCGGCGTACACCCACCACGGGATCTTCGACCTCAAGCCGGAGACGGACGTCTACTGGTGCTCGGCCGACGTCGGCTGGGTCACCGGGCACAGCTACATGGTCTACGGGCCGCTCGCCAACGGCACCACCTCGGTGATGTACGAAGGCACCCCCGACACGCCGCACAAGGGCCGCTGGTGGGAGATCATCCAGGACTACAAGGTCTCGATCTTCTACACCGCGCCGACCGCGATCCGGACGTTCATGAAGTGGGGCAACGAGATCCCCGCGAAGTACGACCTGTCGTCGCTGCGCGTGCTCGGGTCGGTGGGCGAGTCGATCAACCCCGAGGCCTACATGTGGTACCGCGAGCACATCGGCGGCAACCGCTGCCCGATCGTGGACACCTGGTGGCAGACCGAGACCGGGATGATCATGATCTCGCCGCTGCCGGGCGTGACCGCCGGCAAGCCGGGCTCGGCGATGACCCCGATCCCGGGTGTCTCCGCGGAGGCCGTCGACGACACCGGCACCCCGGTCGAGAACGGCCACGGCGGCTACCTCGTCCTCACCGAGCCGTGGCCGGCGATGCTGCGCACCATCTGGGGCGACGACCAGCGGTTCAAGGACACCTACTGGTCGCGGTTCCCGGGCCGCTACTTCGCCGGCGACGGCGCCAAGCTCGACGAGGACGGCGACATCTGGCTGCTCGGCCGCGTCGACGACGTCATGAACGTGTCGGGCCACCGGCTGTCCACCACCGAGATCGAGTCCGCCCTGGTGTCGCACCCGAAGGTCGCCGAGGCCGCCGTCGTCGGCGCCACCGACGAGACCACCGGCCAGGCGGTCTGCGCGTTCGTGATCCTGCGGGAGTCCGCGGGTGACGGCGGCGAGGAGATCGTCCAGGAGCTGCGCACGCACGTGGCCAAGGAGATCGGCGCGATCGCCAAGCCCCGCCAGATCATGGTCGTCCAGGAGCTGCCGAAGACCCGGTCGGGCAAGATCATGCGCCGGCTGCTGCGCGACGTCGCGGAGAACCGCGAGGTCGGCGACGTCACCACGCTGGCCGACTCGACGGTGATGTCGCTGATCCAGGAGGGGCTTGCCGGCAACAAGTCCGGCGGCGACGAGTAGCCAGCTCCGCCCTCGGCGGATTCCCATGTTGACCTGGTGAACCGGGACTTTGCACGGCGCACATGCCGTGCGAAGTCCCGGTTCTTCGTGCCAAGCAGCCCGGAGCGCGTCACCACCAGCCCGCTAGGGTGTACGACGAGCAACACGGTGTGCCGGGAAGTCTGGTCGGCGTCGAACAGCCGACGACCCCGAAGGACCCACGCCCATGCCGCTCACGCGCCGCCGCCCGAAGTTCTTCCCCGACCCCGAGCTGGGCGAGAGCACCTTCCTCGGCGCGTTCCTGCGCCGCGAGGCGATCGGCGGCGCGATCGTGCTGGCCGCCGCCGCTCTCGCCGTCGTCTGGGCCAACTCGCCGTGGGCCGAGGGCTATGACACCGTGCGGCACTGGGTGCCGTTCGAGGGCCCCGGGCTCGACCTTCAGCACTGGGCCGCCGACGGGGCGCTGACCCTGTTCTTCTTCATCGCCGGTCTCGAGCTGAAGCGCGAGTTCTTGGTGGGTTCCCTCCGACGGCCGGCCGACGCGCTGGTGCCGGTGGTCGCCGCGCTGGGCGGTGTGGCGGTGCCGGCGGTGATCTTCACCGTCGCCAACCTCGGCAGCGGCGACCTCGCCGGCTGGGCGATCCCGGCCGCCACCGACATCGCGTTCGCACTGGCCGTGCTCGCCGTGGTCGGCTCCGCGCTGCCCACCCAGCTGCGGGCCTTCCTGCTGACGCTGGCCGTGGTCGACGACCTGATCGTGATCGTGATCATCGCGGTCTTCTACACCTCCGACCTGAGCCTGACCCCGCTGCTGGGCTCAGCCGCGGCGCTCGCGCTGTACGCCTTGATGCAGCGCAACCGCGTGCGATCGTCGCTGTTGTACGTGCCCGTCGCGCTGGTCGCGTGGTGGTACATGTACCAGAGCGGCGTCCACGCCACGATCGCCGGTGTCGCGCTCGGCCTGCTGACCCGCGTGCTGCCCGACGAGGGCGAGAAGCGCTCGCCCGCCGAACGCCTCGAGCACCGGCTCGTGCCCCTGTCCGCCGGCGTCGCGGTCCCGTTCTTCGCGCTCATGTCGGCGGGCGTGGCGATCGAGGCCGACACGGCGTTCCTCACCGACCCGATCGTCGTCGGCGTCGTCCTCGGCCTCGTCGTCGGCAAGCCACTCGGTGTGATGGGCGGTGCCTGGCTGGTCACCCGGCTGACCCGCGCCGAGCTCAACGAGGAGCTGTCCTGGCGCGAGGTGTTCGGGGTCGCGGTGCTCGCGGGCGTCGGGTTCACCGTCGCGCTCCTGGTCGCCGAGCTGTCCTACGCCGGCCCGGAGGCGGAGTCGGCCAAGACCGCCGTACTCCTCGGGTCGCTGACGGCCGCCGTCATCGCCGGCGCCGTCCTCGGTCGGCGCAACCGGGTCCACCAGAGACGCTGACCTCGTGGTGCGGGCCACACTGCCCGGCCCGGGGTTTAGCCCGATAGTCTCAGGGGCACGCACCGTGACGGGGCCGCTGGACCACAGCGGACGCCCGCCGCGAAAGGACCACAGATGACGAGGAACGGACCGATGGCTACCGACCCGCGCGCGACCACCACCGGCAACGCCGACGCCGCCGTCTCGGCCCCGCCGACGACCGCGGACGTGCGTGCGATGGCGCCCGCGGAGACCGAGGAGCCCACGATCGGTCGCCTCGTCGCCGACGCGAGCCGCGACATCTCCAGCCTGATCCAGAACGAGATCGCGCTGGCCAAGTCCGAGCTCAAGGTCAGCATGAGGTACGGCGGAGCCGGGGCCGGCCTGTTCGCCGGCGCCGCGTTCCTCGGGCTGCTCGCGGTCATCATGCTGTCGGTCGCGTTCGCCTACTTCGTCTCCATGACCGGGCTGCACCTGGCCTGGAGCTTCCTGATCGTCTTCGGCGCGTACCTGCTCATCGCCGGCCTGCTGGCGATGATCGGTGTCAAGCAGGTGAAGAAGGTGAAGGGCCCCGAGCGCGCGATCCACCAGGCGCAGGAGGCCACGACCATCTTCAAGCGGGGCTAGCCGGCCACGTGGCCCTGCCCGCCGACCCGGCCGGGGTCGTCGACGTACCCGGTCCCTGGCTGCACCGGCACGTCACCGCCAACGGTGCGCGGTTCCACGTCGTCGAGGCCGCACCGGCAGGGCGCTCGGACGCACCGCTGGTGCTGCTGCTGCACGGGTTCCCGGAGTTCTGGTGGACCTGGCGGGCCCAGCTTCCGATGCTGGCCGAGGCCGGCTACCGCGCGGTCGCGATGGACCTGCGCGGGTACGGCGGGTCCGACAAGCCACCTCGCGGTTACGACCCGGTGACGCTCGCCGGGGACGTCGCCGGCGTGATCAAGGCACTCGGGGCGCGGAGTGCGGTCCTCGTCGGCCAAGGGTGGGGCGGGTACGTCGGCTGGGCGACCGCGGCCATGCACCAGCGACACGTCGCCGGACTGTGCGCGGTCGCCGCACCGCATCCGCTGGTGATGGTCGGGCCGTCGGCGTCGTACCGCAACCGCCACGCGCTCGCCGGGGTGGGCCACCTGCTCGCGATGCAGGCGCCGTTCTTCCCCGAGCGCCGGCTGTCCCGGGAGACCAGCAGCTACGTCGCCGACCACCTGCGCAGCTGGAGCAGCCCCCGGTCGGACTTCCCCGACGCGGAGACCGCGCAGCGCTACCACGACGCGCTCGCGCTGTGGCCCGCCGCCCACTGCGCGCTGGAGTACCACCGCTGGCTGGTGCGCTCCCGGTTCCGCGCGGACGGCCGGCGTTTCACCGAGCTGATGCAGCCGCGGCTGAGTGTGCCGGTGTGCGCGGTGGTCGGCGCCGACGACCCGATCGTCCCGGCCGGCAGCACCGCCCGCTCGGAGTCCCGGGTGAGCGGACCGTTCGAGGCCCGGGTGATTCCGGACACCGGCCACTTCCCGCACGAGGAGGACCCGACCGCGTTCGGCGAGGTGCTGATGCCTTGGCTGGCCCGGCACTACCCGGCACCGGGCTAGGCGCAGCCTCCGGTGTCCACCTCGGCGTCGTTGGTCAGGCCCTGTGCCGCGCTCTCGGCGACCTGGTCCGCGGTCAGGGCGTAGCCGGTCTCCCGGTCGGTCACCGAGGCCGCGAAGATCACGCCGTACACGTGGCCGTCGGCCGACAGCAGCGGGCCTCCGGAGTTGCCCGGCCGCACCAGCGAGCGCAGCGAGAACACCTCGCGGACGACGGTGCCGCTGCCGTAGATGT
Source organism: Actinomycetota bacterium (assembly GCA_049323155.1). GTDB lineage: Bacteria > Actinomycetota > Actinomycetes > Propionibacteriales > Nocardioidaceae > Nocardioides_C. Next base: position 8,092 of record JBMOMG010000060.1, read on the forward strand.
CGGGGCTGCGCAGCCGCTGCTCGCCACGGATCCTGGCCGCCTGCACGTTGTAGGGGCCGTCGTTGGGGTAGCCGAGCACCGCGGCGTTGTCACCGGCCTCGGCGGTCTTGTCGAAGCGCAGGAAGGGCCGGCCGAGCCCGTCGACGGCGAGGACCGCGACGTCGAGGTCGGGGTCGTAGTGCACCACCCGGGCGGTGACCTCCTGCTCGGCGACCAGCACCGTCGGGTCGTCGACGCCGGCGACCACGTGCGCGTTGGTCATGATCCTGCCGGGTGAGTACACGAAACCGGTGCCCTCCACGCCACGGCCGCAGCTGTTCTCCCCGCGGATCTTGAGCACGCTGGCGCGCGCGGCCCGCACCTGCGGGTCGCGCGCGATCTTGTCCGACGGCGGGCCGACCTCGATGATCCGCTCCGGTGCGAACGGCTCGAGGTAGCGCGGGAAGAAGCTGGAGCCGACGACCTCGTTGAACGCCTTCAGGACCTCGTCGGCCTCGTCGGGCATCACCTCGTCGACCTGACCGAGCACCGTCGACGAGCGCACCTGGGTGCTGATCCCCGGCAGCGCGGAGCCGCTGACCGCGACACCCAGCACCCAGGCCACGACGAGCACGGCGGCCGCGCTCAGCGCCGCACCGCCCACGGCGTCGACCGCGCGCACGGGTTGCCAGGTGATCCGGTCGCGGATCCGGGTGCCGACGTACTGGAAGACCGCCTGCCCGACCGACGCGGACAGCAGCACCACGAACAGTGCCCCGAGCGAGACCCACAGCGAGGGGTCGGCGTCGCCGAGCAGCTGCGGCACCAGCCACAGCACGCTCAGGAAACCGCCGATCAGGAGACCGGCGGTTGCGAATGCCCCGGAGATGAAGCCCTGCCAGTAGCCGGAGACGGCGTAGGCGAGGACGACGACGACCAGGATCCAGTCGAGGACGTTCACTGCTGCGTCACAGGGGCAACCTCACCGCTCTCGGAAGTTCGTGTTGGGCGCAGGCATCGCCCGGCGGTCGGCTTCCCGGGGGACGGCGAGCATGTGCGGGGGCAGGTCGCGGATCGGACCCGGGTCGCCCGGCTCGGACCAGCCGACGAAGTCGAACAGCCGCGCGATGATCCCGGCGGTGAACCCCCAGAGCAGGAGGTCCTTGTCGTCGCCGATCAGGAACCCCGGGCCCAGCCAGCCCGAGGGATGGCGCACCCGCACCCGGTGGGTGGGCGAGACCAGCTCCTCGACCGGCACGCGCAGCACTCTGTGCACCTCACGCGGGTCCACCACCCGGACCTCGGTCGGCTCGCGCCAGTAGCCGAGCACCGGGGTCACGGCGAAGTTGCTGGGCGGCAGCCACAGCTCGGGCAGCTGGGCGAAGACGTCCACGCCGTCGGGGTCGAGCCCGGTCTCCTCCTCGGCCTCGCGCAGCGCGCAGTGCTCGGGCGTCGGGTCCTCGGGGTCGATCGACCCGCCGGGGAAGGACACCTGGCCGGGGTGGGAGCGCATGTCGTGGGCGCGCTCGGTGAGCAGCAGGTCGGGACCCTGCGGACCCTCTCCGAACAGCATCAGGACCGCGCCACGCCGGGTGTCGGCGTCCTCGGGCGGCACGAACCGGGTCAGCTCGTCGGCGGTGATGCTCATCGCGCCGCGACGGATCGGCTCCAGCCACTCGGGCAGGACCGGGTGCCCCGCCGGCTCCGTCGTCACCTCTGACACGTTGCCGAGCCTACCCAGCGGCCCCGACAGAGACACCGAGGTGCGTCTCGACCAGGTCGGCGAGCTGGTCGAAGGACTCGATCACGACGAACTCCACCGCGACCACCTCGCCGTCCTCGTCCAGGAACACGATCCCCGGCAGGCCCCGGACCCGGAACGGCGCCCGCAGCTCCCCCGCCGGGTCGGCGAGGCTGGGGTAGGTCACGCCGGTCTCGGCGAGCAGCTCGATCGCGAGCTCGGGGCGGGTGTCGAGGTGGTCGACGCCGAGCACGGTCAGCCGGTCCCCGGCCCGCTCGTGCAGCTCCTGGTAGTACGGCAGCTCCTCGCGGCACGGCGGGCACCACTGCGCCCACAGGTTGATCACCATCGGGCCGCGCAACTCGGTCAGGTCGACCGGGTCGCCGCCGCCGAGGCACGGCAGCGTCACGTCCGGCATCGGCTCCTCGGCCTGCGGGGTCGGACCGTCCGGCTGCGGACAGTCCGCGATCCCCGCGGCCTTCTTCGCCGCTCGCAGCGCCGGGGTGTCGACGTCGACGTCCACCGCCGGCGGGGTGAAGCCGCGACCTGTCCCGTCGTCGCCGGCGGGCGCGCAGGAGGCGAGCATCAGTACGGCGGCCGCGGCGGCCGTCGCGAACAGCGCCCGCCCGGGACGGCTCCGGCTCACCCGCGCCCCTCGGTGCGCACCAGCTTGGCCGCCTTCTCCGGGTCCGTCGGCCCCTCGCCGTACGCCGGGCACCAGCGCGCCACGGGGCACGCACCACAGGCGGGGTTGCGGGCATGGCAGATCCGGCGGCCGTGCCAGATCAGGTGGTGGCTCAGCATCACCCAGTCCCGCTTGGGGAACAGCGCACCCACCTCGTGCTCGACCTTGACCGGGTCGGTCTCGGTGGTCCACCCGAACCGTCGCGCCAGCCGGCCGAAGTGGGTGTCGACGGTGATGCCCGGGACGCCGAACGCGTTGCCCAGCACGACGTTGGCGGTCTTGCGGCCGACGCCGGGCAGCGTGACGAGGTCCTCCAGTCGCCCGGGCACCTGACCGTCGTACCTCTCCACCAGGGCCTGCGACAGCTTCAGCAGCGACTCGGTCTTGGCGCGGAAGAACCCGGTCGGCTGGATCAGCTGCTCGAGCTTCTCCCGTTCGGCGGCGGCCATCGCGACCGCGTCGGGGTAGGCGGCGAAGAGTGCCGGGCGCACCGCGTTGACCCGCTTGTCGGTCGTCTGCGCGGAGAGCACCGTGACCACGAGCAGCTCGAAGGCGTTGTCGAAGTCCAGCTCGCAACGCGCCTCGGGGTAGGTCTCGGCGAGGACCCGGTTGATCTTGCGGGCGCGGCGGACGAGGGCGGTGTCAGGCACGCCCACATCGTACGGGGCTCGCAGAGCGGCCATTTTTGGCGAATTCCCAGGTCAATGCGTCAGACTGTGACGTGAGTAACCGCCGGGTAGAGCGCCTGGCGTGACGAGGAGGAACTCGTGGATAACGACGTGCTGCGTCAGGCACCTCTCTTCAGTGCGCTCGACGACGAGGCTGCCACCGCCCTTCGAGCGTCGATGAGCACGACGAAGCTCCGCCGCGGCGAGGTCCTGTTCCGGGAGGGCGACGAGGGCGACAAGCTCTACATCGTCATCGACGGCAAGATCAAGCTCGGCCGCACCTCCTCCGACGGGCGTGAGAACCTGCTGGCGATCCTCGGCCCCGGCCAGATGTTCGGCGAGCTCTCGCTGTTCGACCCCGGCCCGCGCTCGGCGACGGTCACCGCGGTCACCGACACCTCGTTCTACTCGCTCTCCCACGAGGACCTGCTCAAGTGGCTCGAGGGCCGCCCCGGCGTGGCGCGCGGCCTGCTCAGCCAGCTCGCCGGCCGACTCCGCAAGGCCAACGACGTGGTCGCCGACCTGGTGTTCTCCGACGTGCCCGGCCGTGTCGCGAAGGCGTTGATCGACCTCGCCGACCGGTTCGGCCGCACCGCCGACGACGGCATCCACGTGCACCACGACCTCACCCAGGAGGAGCTCGCGCAGCTCGTCGGCGCCTCGCGCGAGACGGTCAACAAGGCGCTGGCCGACTTCGCCTCCCGGGGCTGGCTGCGCCTGGAGCCCCGCTCGGTCGTGATCATGGACATCGAGCGTCTCGGGCGGCGCGCCCGCTGACCGGACTCCGTCAGCCGCGGAGGTAGGCCAGCTGGGCGCGGACCGAGAGCTCCGCGGCCCCCCACAGCACCGGGTCGACGTCGGCGTACACCCGCTCCACCACCGCCCGTGCCAGGTCGGCACGGTCGGGGTCGAGGTGACGCAGCGCCTCACGGACCTGCTCGAGCCGCTCCTTGCGATGAGCCAGGTAGTAGTCGAGCACCCCGAGGGCGTCGGCGATGACCGGCCCGTGGCCGGGCCACACCGCGGTGATCTCGTGGGCCTCGGCGAGCGCGTGCAACCGGTGCAGCGAGTCGAGGTAGGCCCCCAGCTGTCCGTCCGGGTGCGCCACGACCGTCGTACCGCGGCCGAGCACGGTGTCGCCGGTGAGCACCGCCCGCTCGGCGGGCAGCACGAACGACAGCGAGTCCGAGGTGTGGCCCGGCGTCCCGACCACGTGCACCTCGAGCCCGTCGACCTCGACCACGTCGCCGTCGCCCAGCCCCTCCCCGCCGAGTCGGTGGTGCGGGTCGAGCGCGCGGACCCCGCAGCCCATCCGCTCGGCGAACGAGCGCGCCGCCTCGGAGTGGTCGGCGTGCCCGTGGGTGAGGAGTACGGCGCCCACCGGACCGGCCAGGTCAGCGACGGTGTCGAGGTGCTCGACGATCTCCGGACCGGGATCGACCACCACCGAGCGGCGGCCGCCGGGCTCGCGCAGCACCCACGTGTTGGTGCCGTCGAGGGTCATGATGTTCGGGTTGGGGGCGAGCACGCAGCGCGCCCGCTCGCCGAACGAGCCGCCGGCCCAGCTCACGCGCGCAGCTTCCCCGCGACCTGCTCGGCCAGCTCCACGAGGTGGCCGGGGAGCTCGAGGTAGGCCCGGTCGCCGTCGACCGACCCGGTCGGCTCGACACAGGCCAGGTCGCGCTCGGCGGCCGCGGCGATCGCCTCGCGCGGGGTGGCGTGGTCGAAGAGCTCGAGGAACGTGCAGTACTGCGGGGGCAGCACGAGCATCTGCTGCTCGTCGGCGGCGGTGATCGCGTCGCGCACCGACAGCCAGGTCACCTCGACCGACTCGGTGGACACGTCGCGGGTCTCCTGCCCCGGGGGCAGCTCCGCCACGAAGAACCAGGTCAGGTAGCGGCGCGGCTCGAACACCGGGGTGAGCCATGCGCCCCACACCCCGAGCAGGTCCGAGCGCAGCTTCAGCCCCCGCTGGGAGAGGAAGTCGGTGAAGGACAGCTCCCGGGCCTCGAGGCGGCGGCGGTCCTCCTCCCAGTCCGCGCCCGTGGTGTCCTCGACGATGCTGTCCGCGGTGGGCCCGGCGAAGAGCACCCCGGACTCCTCGAACGTCTCGCGCACGGCCGCGCACACCAGGGCCCGCGCCAGCGGCACCTCGACGCCCATCCGCCCGGCCCACTCCTCCGGGGTCGGGCCGACCCAGTCGACGGCATGGTCGAAGTCGCGCGGGTCGACGCCGCCGCCGGGGAAGACCGCCATCCCGCCGGCGAACGCCATGTCGAGGTGGCGGCGCAGCAGGTAGACCTCCAGCGCACCCGGCGCCGCTTCCTGCCCCTCGCGCATCAGCACGATGGTGGCGGCGTTGCGCGGCTCCGCGGGTGTGCTCGTGCCGTCCAGGAACCCGCGGATCTGCTCGGCCAGGTGCGGCGGGAGCTCGCGCAGGACGTCCATCACACCTCGACGACCAGCTCGACCTCGACCGGCGCGTCCAGCGGCAGCACCGGCACGCCGACGGCGGAGCGGGCGTGCCGGCCGGCCTCACCGAACACCTCGCCGAGCAGCTCGGAGGCGCCGTTGGCCACGCCCGGCTGGCCGGTGAAGTCGGGGGTCGAGGCGACGAACGCGACGACCTTGACGATCCGCTTCACGTTCGACAGCTCGCCGACCTCCGCGCGCACGGCCGCGATCGCGTTGAGCGCACACTGGCGGGCGCACTCCACGGCCTCCTCGGGGGTCACCTCACCACCCACCTTGCCGGTGGCGATCAGCTGACCCTCGCGCATCGGAAGCTGCCCGGAGGTGAAGACGTGGTTGCCGCTGCGAACCGCGGGGATGTACGCCGCGACCGGCTTGGCCACCTCCGGCACCGCCAGGCCGAGCTCGGCGAGCCGCTCCTCGGGGGTGCTCACTGCTTCGGGCGCTTGAAGTAGGCGACCAGGTTCTCCGGGTTCATCCCCGGGACCACCTGCACCAGCTCCCAGCCCTCTTCACCGAAGTTGTCGAGGATCTGCTTGGTGGCGTGCACGAGCACCGGTGCGGTCAGGTATTCCCATTTCGTCATGCTGGCGATGCTAGCCGGGTCAGCGGGTGGTGGCGGGGGCGGTGTCGGCCGGGGTGGCCGCCGTACCCCCGATCTCCTGCTCTCCGCTCACGTGGTCGGCGATCCGCTCGGCGAGCGCCCGTTCGCGCCGCCGCGTGATCACGCGGTGCTCGGCCATCAGCGCCCGGGTGGTGGCGAAGACGATCAGCACCATCACCACGCTGAACGGAAGAGCGACCAGGATCGCCATCGTCTGCAGGGCGGCCAAGCCACCGGCGACCAGCAGCACCGCCGCGATCACGCCCTCGAGCCCGGCCCAGAACGCGCGGCTCCACACCGGCGGGTTCGGGTCGCCGCCGGAGGCGATCATGTCGACGACGAACGAGCCGGAGTCCGAGCTGGTCACGAAGAAGATCACGATGAGGAAGATCGTGACGACGCTGAGAAGAGCTGCGGCGGGGAGCCCGTCGAGCAGCTCGAAGAGCGCGGTGTTGGTGGACACGGCGCCCTCCGCGCCGACGAGGCCGCCCTCGCCGAACATCTCCCGGTAGAGGCCCGAGCCGCCCATGATCGAGAACCACAGGAAGGTCAGCAGGGTCGGCACCAGCAGCACCCCGGCAATGAACTCGCGGACCGTGCGGCCACGGGAGATCCGGGCGATGAAGATGCCGACGAACGGAGCCCAGCTCATCCACCAGCCCCAGTAGTAGGTGGTCCAGCCGGCCAGCCAGGCCTGCCCCTCCTCACCGCGGAAGGAGAGGGTGTTGAACGACAGCCGCAGGAAGTTCTGCAGGTAGGACCCGATCTGCTGGACGAAGTCGCTGAGCAGGAACACCGTCGGGCCGAGCACCAGCACGGCTGCCATCAGCAGGCCGGCCACTCCCATGTTGATGTTGGACAGCCACTTGATGCCCTTGTCGATGCCGGTCACCACCGAGGTCAGCGCGATCAGCGTGATCACGACGATCAGGGTGACGAGGATCGTGTTGGTGGCCGTGTCGATGACGCCGAGGTACTCCAGGCCGGCACCGATCTGGGTGACACCGAAGCCGAGCGAGGTGGCGACACCGAAGATGGTGCCGACGACGGCGATGATGTCGATCAGGTCGCCCCAGAAGCCGGTCACCCGCTTGCCGAGCAGCGGCTCGAGGGCCCACCGGATCGACACCGGCCGGCCCTTGCGGTGCACCGCGTAGGCCACACCGAGGCCGACGACGACGTAGATCGCCCAGGCGTGCAGGCCCCAGTGCAGGAAGGTCACGTCCATCGCGTTGCGCGCCAGCGTCGCCTGGTCGCCCTCGACGCCCGGCGGCGGGGACGCGAAGTGGTTCAACGGCTCGGCGACACCCCAGAACACCAGGCCGATGCCCATCCCGGCGGCGAACAGCATCGCGAACCAGGACTTCACCCCGAACTCGGGCTCCTCGCCGTCCTTGCCGAGCCGGATGCTGCCCATCGGCGAGAGCGCCAGCCAGGCCGCGAAGCCGACGAAGCCGGTGACCGCGAGGACGTACCACCAGCCCAGGTCGGTCACCACGGCGGTGTTCGCCTTGCCGATCCAGTCCCCCATCCGGCCGGGCATGGCCGCGGCGAGCACGGAGAAGACCAGGAGCAGGCCCGCGGCCGGGAGGAAGACATGGGGGGCCGGCATCAGGGAGCCGGTGCGCTTGTCCGCCCGTGCGGTCTCGGGGGCGGTCGGGGTGTCGGGCACGGGTGTTCGACCTCCAGGGTTGGTTCGGGGTTCTGGACAGTTCTACCCAGGACGGGCCGGTGTCGCACCTCGAGCACGGTGACGGTGGCCACTACGGTGTCGGCCATGTCCCGGCTCCCCGACGCGGTCGTCCGCTACGCCGCCCACGACGACGGGGTGCTCGACGTACACCTGCCGGCGGGAGGGGGAACGGCACCGCTGCTGGTGCTCGTGCACGGCGGGTTCTGGAAGCAGGCCTACGACCGGGTGCACACGCGGCCGGCCGCCGAGGCACTGGCCGCCGAGGGTTTCGTGGTCGCGACGCCGGAGTACCGCCGGGTGGGTGGCGGTGGCGGCTGGCCCACGACCGCGGCGGACGTCGATGCCGCGGTCGCCGCGATCCCCGGGCTTCTGCGCGGTCTCGGTGTCGCCACCAGCGGTACGACGGTCGTGGGCCACTCCGCGGGCGGGCACCTGGTGCTGTGGCTGGCCAACCAGGGCCACGAGCTGGACCTCGTCGTGGGGCTCGCGCCGGTGGCCGACCTACGGGCAGCGGCCCGGCTGGGGCTCGGCGGCGGCGCCACCCAGGCACTGCTCGGCGGAGAACCGGACGACGTGCCCGACGCCTACGCCGCCGCGGACCCGATGACCCGGCTGGCAGCACAACCCCGCTGCCCGGTGCGCGTCGTTCACGGCACCGAGGACGAGGACGTGCCGTTGTCGGTCTCGCGCGGGCTCGCCGCGGCACACCCGTTCGTCTCGCTCGACGTCGTGGCCGGCGCCGGCCACATGGACCTTGTCGATCCGGGGTCGGCGGCGTGGCCGGCCGTCTTGCACGCGCTCGGGAGGCGTTGAGCCGGACCGGCCGGTCGGATCAGGACGCGGTGTCAAGATGGCTGCATGCCTTCTCGCAGAATCGCCATCGTCGGTGCCGGCCCGGCCGGCACGACCTTGGCTCTGGGCCTGCTCGAGCAGGGATACGACGTCACCCTGGTGTCCGGGCGCAGCGCCGAGGAGATCCGGTCGGGCCCGGTGATGTCGAGCCAGGTCACCTTCGAGTCCGCCCTCGAGGTGGAGACCGCCCTGGGCATCACCGCGCTGCTCCCGTCGGCGCCTCCGCTGCGCCGGATGGAGTACGACGTCCAGCGGCTCGACGGCACGCGCACCGCGTTCGGCGTGGAGCTCGAGCGGCCGGCCCAGTCGGTCGACCTGCGGATCAAGGTGCCGGCGCTGCTCGAGGAGATCGCCCGGCTCGGCGGCAAGGTGGTCGTGCGCAACGCGAAGGTCGAGGACCTCGAGGACCTCGCCGCGACGCACGACCTGGTGATCGTCTCCACGGGGCGCGGTGAGCTCGGCGGCCTGTTCGAGGACGACCCCGCGCGCTCGCCGTACTCCTCCCCGCAGCGCTGCGTCTCGCTGACCTACCTGCACGGCGTGGCCCCGGCCGACGGGCCGGCGCTGCGCTACCACGCGATCGAGGGCGTCGGTGAGTGCTTCACGCTGCCCGCTCTGAGCGTGCACGGGCCGTGCGACATCTACGTGGTGGAGGGAGTGCCCGGCGGCCCGCTCGACCTGTGGCAGGACGTGTCCGACGACGAGGAGCACCTGGCCCGGCTGAGGCAGGCCCTGGCAGAGCACTTCCCCACGGAGGCGGAGCGGGTCCGCCACGCCGCCCTCACCGACGAGCACGCCACGCTGCGCGGCTCGTTCACCCCGGTCGTACGACGTCCCGTCGCCACCCTGCCGACCGGGGCGAGCGTGCTGGGAATGGCCGACGCGGTCGTCCTGAACGACCCCCTGACCAGCCAGGGCTCGAACAACGCGATCAAGTCGGCGTCGTTCTACCTCGAGGCGATCACCGCCCACGACGGACCGTTCGACGCCGGATGGATGCAACGCACCTTCGACAACTTCTGGCGCGGCTGGGCGCGCTGGGCGACGGCCTGGACGAACTCCTGGCTGCAGCCGGCGCAGCCCCACCAGCAACGGGTGGTCGCCGCGGCCGCCCAGCACCCCGGTGTCGCAGCCAGGATCGTGGCCGGCTTCGACGACCCGCTGCTGTTCGGGCCGTGGTGGTTCGACCCCGAGCGCGCCGACCGGTTCCTCGCCGAGCAGCTCGAGCAGGAACGGGCCCGGTTCGACGTGCGCGACCTGCGCCGGGCATTCGGCCAGTACGCCACCGGCGTCACCGTGGTGACCACCCGCGACACCGACGGCCGCCCGGTCGGGATGACCGCGAACTCGTTCACCTCGGTCTCGCTCAACCCGCCGCTGGTGCTGTGGGCTGCGGCCAAGAGGTCACCGTCGCTGCCGGCGTACCAGGCCGCCGAGCGGTTCGTGGTCAACGTGCTCGCCGCCGACCAGCACCACCTGTCCCGGCAGTTCGCGACCTCGGGCGCGGACAAGTTCGAGGGCGTCGTGCTCGCCGCCGGGCCCGAGGACGCGCCGCCCGTGCTCGACGGCGTCGTGGCCCACTTCGTCTGCCGCACCACCCAGGCCGTCGACGCCGGCGACCACGTGGTGTTCCTCGGCGAGGTCGAGTCCTACGCCGCCGCCGGTGGCGAGCCGCTGGTGTTCCACGCCGGCTCCTACCGCCTGGCCACCCACCACCCCGACGTGTGAGGTGCGATCCCCGCTGTCACAACCGTTCACTTGAACCGTTGTGACAGCCCCGACCCGGGAAACCGACGTCACAACCGTTCACCTGAACCGTTGTGACGGCCCCGACCGGGAAACCGACGTCACAACCGTTCACCTGAACCGTTGTGACGGCCCCGACCGGGAAACCGACGTCACAACCGTTCAGCTGAACCGTTGTGACGGCGCCCGCTCAGAGCAGCGGGGGTTCGGTCTTCTCCCGGATCTCCTCCTCGGTCACGCCCGGAGCGAGCTCGACGAGCTTCAGGCCGTCGGGGGTGACGTCGATGACGCCCAGGTCGGTGATGATCCGCTGGACGACGCCGCGACCGGTGTAGGGCAGCGAGCACTCGTCGACGATCTTGTACGACCCGTCCTTGGCGACGTGCTCCATCAGCACGATCACACGCTTCGCGCCGTGGACCAGGTCCATCGCACCGCCCATGCCCTTGACCATCTTGCCGGGGATCATCCAGTTGGCGATGTCACCGCCGGCCGAGACCTGCATCGCGCCGAGGATCGCGGCGTCGATCTTGCCGCCGCGGATCATCCCGAACGACGTGGCGGAGTCGAAGAACGACGCCCCGCGCCGCAGGGTGACGGTCTCCTTGCCGGCGTTGATCAGGTCGGGGTCCTCCTCGCCCTCGACGGGGTAGGCCCCGACGCCGAGGATGCCGTTCTCGGACTGCAGCACCAGCTCGACGTCGTCGGCGACGTAGTTGGGGACCAGGGTCGGCAGGCCGATGCCGAGGTTGACGTAGCTGCCGTCGGTCAGCTCCGAGGCCGCCCGGGCCGCCATCTCCTCACGCGTCCACGCCATGTCAGGCCCCTTCCCCGCGCGGCCGCACGGTCCGCTTCTCGATCTTCTTGTCCGCCGCCTGCTCGGGCGTGAGCGCGACGACGCGCTTCACGTAGACCCCCGGGGTGTGCACCTCTGCCGGGTCGATCTCGCCGGGCTCGACGAGGTGCTCGACCTCGGCGATGGTCACCCGCCCGCACATCGCGGCCAGCGGGTTGAAGTTCTGCGCGGACTGCCGGTAGACGAGGTTGCCGTGCCGGTCGCCCTTCCAGGCCCGCACCAGGCCGAAGTCCGCGATGATCGCCTGCTCGAGCACGAACTCCTTCGGTCCCTCGGCGGTCTCGAAGGTGCGCACCTCCTTCGCGGGGGAGGAGACGATCACGTTGCCCTCGGTGTCGTACTTCCACGGCAGGCCGCCCTCGGCGACCTGGGTGCCGACACCGGTGGCGGTGAAGAACGCCGGGATGCCCGAGCCGCCGGCGCGCATCCGCTCGGCGAGCGTGCCCTGCGGGGTCAGCTCGACCTCGAGCTCGCCGTGGAGGTACTGCCGCGCGAACTCCTTGTTCTCGCCGACGTAGGAGGAGATCATCCGGCGGATCCGCTTGGCGAACAGCAGCCGGCCCAGGCCCCACTCGTCGACGCCGCAGTTGTTGGAGATCGCCTCGAGCTCGTCGGCGCCCTGCTCCAAGATCGCCTCGATCAACGCTGACGGGATCCCGCACAACCCGAATCCACCTACGGCCAGCGACGAGCCGCTGCTGATGTCAGCGACTGCTTCCGCGGCGCTTGCGACGACCTTGTCCACAAGTCCTCCCTCGACGTGCCTGCACCCCCGTCGCAACGGCGGGGGGTCGGTGCTGTGATCCTAGCCACGGGCCGAGCCTGAGCGGCATGGCGGCTCGCCACACACCAGGCCTGTCCAGGTGCCGGTTTCGCACAGGTGCCGTGCCGCGACCGCCTGCCGGTGCACCCACGCGCCGCGTAGGCTCCAGGTGTGGCATCGACATCGGCGAACCAGGCCAGCTGGGACGACGTGCTGCTGCACGTGGTCACCGGCAAGGGCGGCACCGGGAAGACGACCGTGGCGGCCTCGCTCGCCCTCGCCCTCGCCTCCCGCGGCAAGACGGTGCTGCTTGCCGAGGTGGAGGGCCGTCAGGGCATCGCCCAGCTGTTCGACGTACCTCCGCTCCCCTACGAGGAGACCCGGATCGCCAGCGGCCCCGACGACGGCGGCGACCTCTACGCGCTGGCGATCGACGCCGAGTCCGCGCTGCTGGAGTACCTCGACATGTACTACCGGCTCGGCCGCGCCGGCCGCGCGCTCGACAAGTTCGGCGTGATCGACTTCGCGACGACGATCGCGCCCGGCGTGCGCGACGTACTCCTCACCGGCAAGGTCTACGAGGCCGCCTACCGCAACAAGCGCGGCAAGAACGACCGCCAGTACGACGCCATCGTGCTCGACGCACCCCCCACGGGGCGGATCGCTCAGTTCCTCAACGTGAACAGCGAGCTGGCCGGCCTGGCGAAGGTCGGACCGATCCGCAGCCAGGCCGACTCGATCATGACCCTGCTGCGCTCGCCCCGGACCAAGGTGCACCTGACCACGGTCCTGGAGGACATGCCGGTGCAGGAGACCGCTGACGGGATCGCCGAGCTGCGGGCAGGCGACCTTCCCGTGGGCGCGGTGATCGTGAACATGGTCCGTGCCGACGACCTGGGTGAGGAGGCCCGACGTCAGGCGCTGGCCGGCGAGCTGCCGCGGGACCAGGTCGAGAAGAACCTCGACCGGGCCGGAGTCGCCGCGACGCCGGAGGTCGTCGACGGCCTGTTCGTCGAGGCCCGCGAGCACGCCGAGCGCCGGGCGTTGGAGGACGAGCAGCGCGAGCGGATCGCCGAGCTCGGGCTGCCGACGTACGAGCTGCCCCGCCTCGCCGACGGGATCGACCTGGGTGGGCTCTACGAGCTCGCCGCCGACCTGTGCGAGCAGAGGCTGGCATGAACGGGACCCACCGGAGCGCAGAGGAGGGCATGTGAGCACCCGAGGCCGGTCCACCCGGCGCGTCGGCCCGCTGGCCGCGAAGCCGGAGGAGGCCCCCCGGCTCGACGTCGACGAGCTCCTCGACGACCCGAGGACCCGGATCGTCGTGTGCACCGGGTCAGGCGGCGTCGGCAAGACCACGACCTCGGCTGCGTTCGCGCTGCGCGCCGCGGAGCGGGGCCGCAAGGTGGTCGTGCTCACCATCGACCCGGCCCGCCGGCTGGCACAGTCGATGGGCATCGAGAAGCTCGACAACACCCCGCGGCCGGTCCCGGGCGTCACCGGCACCGGCACCCTCGACGCGATGATGCTGGACATGAAGCGGACCTTCGACGAGGTCGTGGAGAGCCAGGCCAGCCCCGAGAAGGCCGCGCAGATCCTGGCGAACCCCTTCTACCAGGTGCTCTCGAGCTCCTTCGCCGGCACGCAGGAGTACATGGCGATGGAGAAGCTCGGCCAGCTGCACAAGGACGCGGTGAGGACCGGCAAGTGGGACCTGATCGTGGTCGACACCCCGCCGTCGCGGTCCGCGCTGGACTTCCTCGACGCCCCCGAGCGGCTCTCGAGCTTTCTCGACGGCCGGTTCATCCGGATCCTGCTCGCCCCCGCGCGAGGTCCGGCACGACTGATGACCGCAGGGCTGTCGGTGATCACCAACGCGCTGACGAAGGTCCTCGGCGCCCAGATCCTGCGGGACATGCAGACGTTCGTCGCCGCGATGGACACGATGTTCGGCGGGTTCCGCGCCCGGGCCCAGCAGACGTTCGCGCTGCTGCAGGCGTCGGGTACGGCGTTCGTGGTGGTCGCCGCTCCGGAGCCGGACGCGTTGCGGGAGGCGGCGTACTTCGTCGAGCGGCTCGCCGGCGAACGCATGCCACTGGCCGGGCTCGTGGTGAACCGGGCCGGCCGGGTCACCGAGAGCGGCCTGTCCGCCGACCAGGCCGTGGCGGCCGCGGAACGGCTGGAGGAGGCCGGCGAGAGCTCGGCCGCCCTGACCGCCGGGCTGTTGCGCCTGCACGCGGACCGGCTGCGCATCGTGGCACGTGAGTCACACCTGCGGCAGCGGTTCAGCGCCGCACACCCGCACGTGCCGACGGCGGTGGTGCCGGCGCTGTCCACCGACGTGCACGACCTCGACGGGCTGCGGCAGGTCGGCGACCTGCTCGCGGGCTGAGCCCGCGCCCGGCCGTTCTGGGGCGGGTGTGCCGCGCGACTCTCGGCTCAGGCGCTGACGGAGATCCGGGTCCCGGTGCCGGCGACGTGGTCGGCCTTGGCGGTCTCGAGCAGCAGCCGCCAGGAGGTGACGTTGGGCCGCTTGCGGAGCAGCGCCCGGCGCTCACGCTCGGTCATGCCGCCCCACACGCCCCACTCGATCTGGTTGTCGAGGGCCTCGGCCAGGCACTCGGTGCGTACCGGGCAGCCGGCACACAGCTGCTTGGCCCGGTTCTGGGCCGCGCCGCGCACGAAGAGCTCGTCAGGCTTGGTCTGGTTGCACAGAGCCTGAGTGGCCCAGTCCTCGTTCCATGTCATGGTCGCGTCCCTCCGAGATGCGTTCCGCCCGCTTCCCCTGCGGACGGGTGAGTCAACCCTCACCCCAAAGTTAAGAGCGGCGGGCGGGTGCGAAACAGACACAGAGGGAGCAACTTCGCATAGTCCGAAATAACTACTCGCCGAGGCCGAAGGACCTCTCAAGTCACAGGAGTCGCGTGGAACCGCGGTACGTCGACCATGCCGCACGCGGCCTTCCGGAGGCCATGGTCACGGGCTAGTTCCTTCGGGTCATTCCGGCGGCGCTGTGGCCCGACACGCCCTTGTCGAAACGCGTGATTTCCGCGCTGATTTCGGCTAGGAGGGCCTGTCGGCGCGGTCCCGTACCCTTGGAGCCATGTCTGCACGTGGAGACAACGGTCTCGGGCTCGCCAACGTCCTCTCCCACCTCGGTGTCATGGCCGCGGTGTCGGCTGTCATGGGCCTGCTCGTGGCCGGGCTCGTGATCCCGTTCGCCGGGGTGGCCGGCCTGGCCGCCGGCAACGTGGCCGAGAGCATGGACAACCTGCCGGCCGACCTCGAGGCCGAACCCCTCGCCGAGCGCACCCGCGTGCTGGCCCGTGACGGCAGCGTGCTGGCGACGTTCTACGACGAGAACCGGGTCAACGTCTCCCTCGACGACGTCTCCCCCACGATGCAGAAGGCGATCATCGCCATCGAGGACTACCGCTTCTACGAGCACGGCGCGCTCGACCTGAAGGGCACGCTTCGCGCGTTCATCACCAACCAGGCCAGCAACGGCGTGGTGCAGGGCGGCTCGTCGATCACCCAGCAGATGGTGAAGATGACGTTGGTCAACCAGGCCGAGACCAAGGCCGAGGTCGCAGCCGCCACCGCCGACACCTACGAGCGCAAGATCAACGAGCTGCGCTACGCGATCGCCTTCGAGGAGAAGTACTCCAAGGACTGGATCCTCGAGCGCTACCTCAACATCGCCTACTTCGGCGACGGCGCCTACGGCATCGAGGCCGCGGCCCGGCACTACTTCTCCAAGAGCGCCAAGAAGCTGAACCTGCGCGAGTCCGCGTTGCTCGCCGGGCTGGTGAAGAACCCCACCGCATACGACCCCACCAACGACCCCGACGAGGCAAAGCAGCGCCGCGACGTGGTCCTCGCCCGGATGGCCCAGCTCAACGTGATCACCGACGGCGAGGCCGAGAAGGTGCAGGCCAAGGGCCTTGGCCTCAAGATCACCCCCTCCCGCAACGGCTGTGTCTCGTCGATCGCGCCGTTCTTCTGCGACTACACCCAGCAGTACCTCCTCGCCGACGAGGACCTCGGCCGCACCGTCGAGGAGCGCTCGAAGCTGCTCACCTCCGGCGGCCTGACGATCAAGACCACGATCGACCCCCGCTTCCAGCAGGCCGCCGACGAGTCGGTCCGCAACCACGTCTACCCCACCGACCAGGCCATCGGCGGGCTGGCGATGGTCGTCCCGCGCAGCGGCGAGGTCCGCGCGCTGGCCCAGTCCCGGCCGATGGGCCGCAACAAGAAGAAGGGCGAGACCTTCCTCAACTACGTCGTGCCCGCGCAGTACGGCGACGCCAACGGCTTCCAGGCCGGCTCGACGTTCAAGGCGTTCGTGCTCGCCGCCGCGATCAAGCAGGGCATCTCGCTGTCCACGCAGATCAGCTCTCCCGACACGGTTTCGCTGCCGATCAGCAGCTTCCGCCGCTGTGACGGGCCGATCCAGAGCACCGAGAACTGGACCCCGTCGAACTCGACCGGGTCGGGCACCTTCGACCTCTACACCGGCACCCAGAAGTCGGTGAACACCTTCTTCGCCCAGCTCGAGCAGCGCACCGGTCTGTGCGACCCGGTGAAGCTCGCCCGGTCGATGGGCGTCGACGTGCCCGAGGAGCAGGTCTACCCGCCGTTCACGCTCGGCGTGACCAACACCGACCCGCTGACCATGGCCGGTGCCTACGCCACGTTCGCCGGCCGCGGCCTGTTCTGCGAGCCCCGCCCGGTCACCGAGATCCTCAACAGCAAGGGCAAGCTGCTCAAGGAGTACCCCAAGACCTGCAAGCAGGTGATGCCGCGCGCGGTCGCCGACGCCGTCAACGACGTCCTGCGCGGCGTCCAGGAGCCCGGCGGGTTCGGCTACAACGCCGGCCTGGGGCTCAGCCAGCCGTCGGCGGGCAAGACCGGCACGATCAACGAGAACATGGCCGTCTGGTTCATGGGCTACACGCCCAACCTGGCCACCGCGTCGATGATCGCCGGCGCCAACAGCAAGGGCGAGTGGGTCTCCCTCAACGGCCAGGTCGTCGGCGGCTCCTACATCAGCCGCGCGGCCGGCAGCACCAACGCCGGCCCGATGTGGGGCGACGCGATGAAGGTCGTCCAGCAGTGGCTGCCCGACAAGGACTTCCACTCCCCCGACCCGACGACGATCAAGGGCAAGACCGTCACCGTGCCGAGCGTCTACGGCTACTCCCCGGAGGACGCTGCCCGGGTGCTGCGTGAGGCGGGCCTGACCCCGGTGATCGGGCCGATGGTCTCCTCCAGCAGCCCCTACGGCACCGTGGCCTACCTCAGCCCCGGCTCCGGCTCGTCGATCGGCTCCGGGAGCACCGTCACGATCTACATCTCCGACGGCACGCCGTACGTCCCGCCGCAGCCGGAACCGCAGCCGGACCAGAACAACGGCGGCGGCGGCAACGACCGGCCCGGCGACGGCAACAACGGCGGCGGGAACGACCGGCCCGGCCGTGGCGGCGGTGGCGGCGGCCGCGACTAGCGCGACGAGCCGGCGGAGCGGCGGGCTCGGTCAACCGAGCTGACCCGGGTGGTGACCCGGCCGGGTCAGCTGAGCTGGCGGCGGACCTCGGCGGCGACGGCGGCGCCGTCGGCGCGACCCTTCACCTGCGAGCTGATCGCGCCCATGACCTTGCCCATGGCGCGCATCCCCTCCTCGCGGGCGCCGGTCTGCGCGATCGCGGAGGTGACCAGGTCGGCGATCTCGGCCTCGGTGAGCGGCTCCGGCAGGTAGTCGGCGAGCAGCTCGGCCTCGGCGCGCTCCTTGGCCGCCATCTCGGTGCGGCCGGCCTCCTCGAACGCCTCGGCGGCCTCGCGCCGCTTCTTGGCCTCGCTGCTCAGGACCGCGACGACGTCCTCGTCGGAGAGCTCGCGGCTCTCCTTGCCCGCCACCTCGGCGTTGGTGACGGCGGTGAGAACCATCCGCAGCGTGGACGAGCGGAGCTCGTCGCGGGCCTTGATGGCCGTGGTGAGGTCGGCACGGAGACGGTCCTTGAGAGCACTCATGACCACCATTGTGGCAGCCTTGCAGGGTGCCATCCTCCTCGAGCAACCTGACCCGCGCGCTGGCCGTCGGCGCCCTCGCGGGGTTGGGAGGCCTCGGCTACGCCGCGGGCTACGAGGTGCGCGCCTACACCCTTCGTCGCGTGGAGATGCCGGTGCTGCCGCCGGGGAGCCCGCCGGTGAAGGTCCTGCACCTCAGCGACCTGCACATGACGCCGGGCCAGCACAGGAAGCAGCGCTGGCTGCGTTCGCTGGCCGACCTCGAGCCGGACCTCGTGGTCAACACCGGCGACAACCTCGCGCACCTGGAGTCGGTGCCCGTCGTACTCGATGCGCTCGGCGACCTGCTCGACGCCCCCGGCGTGTTCGTGATGGGCTCCAACGACTACTTCGCTCCCTCGGGGCGCAACCCGGTGCGCTACCTGCTGCCCGACGACGGCCGCCGGGTCACCTACACACCGAAGCTGCCGTGGGGCGAGCTGCGCGACGGCTTCGAGGCCGGCGGCTGGGTGGACCTGTCGAACCGGCGCGACGTGCTCGAGGTCGCCGGTCTGCGGCTCGCGTTCGCCGGTGTCGACGACCCCCACCTGGAGTACGACGATCTCCCGGCCGTCGCGGGGACCGCCGACCCGGCTGCCGACCTGAGGATCGGCGTGACCCACGCCCCGTACCTCCGGGTCCTCGACGCATTCGCCCGCGACGGCTACGAGACGATCTTCGCCGGCCACACCCACGGCGGGCAGCTGTGCCTGCCCGGCCTCGGCGCGCTGGTGACCAACTGCGACCTCGAGCCGGCCAGGGCCAAGGGCCTGCACCGGCATCCGGCCGGCTCACGACCCGGGGACCCGGGCAGCTCCTGGCTGCACGTGTCCGCGGGACTCGGCACGTCGCCGTACGCCCCGGTGCGCTTCGCCTGCCGTCCGGAGGCGTCGCTGGTCACGCTCACCGCCCGGTAGCCGGGCCGGTTTCGTGACAGCACTGCTGCTCGGGTAGACTCCCCACGCCGCGAGGCAATCGGGCTGTGGCGCAGTTTGGTAGCGCGCGTCGTTCGGGACGACGAGGCCGCAGGTTCAAATCCTGTCAGCCCGACTTGGTGGTCTCGCGAAGAGATCAGAAGCCGGGTGGACCTAGTGGGTCCACCCGGCTTCGTCGTACCTGCCAGGGTCTACGCCTGGGCGCAGACCCAGCCCTGCGGCATGCTGCCGTTCCCGATGAGCTCACCGAGCTCGTCGCGCGCCTCCTCGGAGAGCACCGAGTCACCCTGCGGGTAGATGATCGGCTCCTCCTTGGCGTTGTGGGCGCCGAGCAGGTGCACCAGCTCGTCACAGTGCTCTCGGACCCGGTCCGGCTCGCGACCGGGGTCCAGCGCCTCGATCGCGTCCAGGGTCCGCCAGATCTCACCGTGCTCCCGGAGCATGACGAGGACCGGCGCGAGCATCCCCGCGGCCCGCAGCGGTGGGAAGAGGAACTCCTCCTCGAGGTAGATGTGACGCCGGAGCGCCCCCACGGCCTGGGTCAGCGCGGACACGCGCGTCTCCCCGCGGGCGAGGCCCTCGAGGAAGGCCTCGATCCCGGAGTCGATCTCGTGGTGCTCGTTCTCCAGCAGGGTGGAGAGACTCTGGTCCATGTCGGTTGCCTCCTCGCGGCATTATCCACCCGGACCCCACCAAGGGCACCAGCCCAGGGCAGCCGCGCTCCGTGAGCGAGAGCCCGGAACACGTCGGGCGTTCCGGGCTCTCGCTCTTCACCCGCCGCTCACAGGTCGATCGGACGCAACACCTGGCTGACGCCGTGGATGATCTGACGGTTGCGCTGGTTGATGTTCCTCAGCCAGGGCTGGACCCGGGCGTTGGGGTCGTTGCGGTCGGCGTCGACGAGGAACACGTGACCGTGACGGACCCGCACCGTCAGCTCCGCGCCGTCCAGGGCGGTCGCCAGCTCGGCCCCGTTCGCCGCCTTTGCCTCGCGGTAGCCGATCGTGGCTCCGGGCACGACGTGGTAGAGCAGCACCGACTCGATCGTGTCGATGCCCGCCGCGGCGGCGAGCGTGTTGAAGACCCGGCGCTCCATCGCGTAACGGGTGCCGGTGAGGTCCTCGACAAGACGACGGAAGGCGCCGTCGGTGGGCGCGAAGACCGTCAACCGGGTGCGCCCCTGGGCGAGTACGGCGACGGGGCTGTCGGGCTTGGCCTCCAGCACGGCCGCGACCGCGCTCTCGAGGATGTCGAAGTCGCGGGCGGTTCGGTCGAACCCGCTGTCGGCGGCGAGTACGGCGGCGGCACTTCGGTTCCCCGGTGCCGGTCGTTCGGCGCCCTGGGCGGATGCCGGGACGGCCGCGAGGCCGGCACCGAGCACGAGGGCGGTGATGGTGGAGCTGAGACGTCGCAGGTGCATGGGGTTCCCTCCCTTGTCGGAACGACTCGTGGCTGGCTGCCACGACCTGCGTTCGCCTCACGGCTAGGGCCGGATGGGTCGCCGTGCCGCCCTGACCAGACCGGCTTCTGGCAGACTCTGGCCATGGTTCCGAACCTCGGGGATGAGAAGAACGAGCCTTCGCTCGAGCTGCCTTCGCTGAGGCTTCCCGGCCTCGGCCGCCGGAAGAAGACCCGCGAGGCGACTGCGGAGCCGCAGGCACCGGCGGAGCCGCGGGAGGACACCACCCCGCCGGAGGTACCTGTCGGCGAACCGACACCCGCACCCGAGCCGGAGCCGGTTCCCGAACCGACGCCCGTGCCCGTCCCCGAACCTGAGCGCGGGCGCGTGGCCGAGCCAGCCGAGCCCGTGACCACGCCCGAACGTGCCCGGCGCCGCGCCTCGCGACCAGCCACCCTTTCAGCGCCCACGATCCCGGGGCGACTCGCGGCAGGTCTCACCGGGCTGCTGGTCGGCGGCGCGGGTGCCGCCGTCACCTACGGCGCGATGGAGGGCTGCGAGGAGGTCCGCGGGGTCAGCACCTGCGGCGGTGCCCCGGGCTTCTTCATCCTGGTCGCGATCGTGGTGCTGATGGTGCTGCTCGGCAGCCTGATCCTCAAGGCACTCAGGGTCGCCGACACCGCGAGCACGAGCTTCCTGGCGGTCGGGATCGTGACCGTGGTCGTGATGCTCACGCTGCTCGACGAGATCTTCTCGGCGTGGATGTTCGCGGTGATCCCGGTGCTCACCGCGGCGGCCTACGTGCTCGCGCACTGGGTGACCACGCGCTTCGAGCACGAGGACACCGGCCGCCGCGACTGGACCTAGCTGGTTGTAGGTCCTGTCAACAGGACTGTGGCGCAAGGGTGTCCGCTCCGACGGCGTTGCCGTTGGAGTCGTTGCCTGCGATGCGAGTGTTCTGGGGTAGGTGACTCTCGCCGGTGGCGCTCACGCTGACGTATGCGACCTCGTGGGGGTCATCTGGCGTCGTTCGAGCTGCAGACAGGGCGAAGGGCCGGGCGCCAAGCTAGATGCGGCGTAACCCGAGTGGGTCCGCCATAGCCGCAGCGGCGTCTGTTCCGACCCTTCGTCACCGACCAGCCTGCACCCGGTCGCACGGTGAGGGAAGGGGCTGGTTCGATCAGGCCTCCGGCAGCCAACGCGTCGCGTCGTAGGGGTCTTGGTCTCGGACCAGCGCGTAGGCGATCCGGTTCGCGCGGTGCGCCAGCGCGCAGGCGATCACGCCGCCCTTCTTGCCACGGGCACGCAGCCCGGCGGCGTAGGTCTTCGCGGCGGGGTCGTTGAGCCACAGGCCGACACCCAGATCGATCAGGGCCCGGCGCAGCTCCACGTTGCCCTCCCGGCTGATCGCGCCGTCACGGCGTTTGCCGGCCGACTCGTACTGCATCGGTGAGCGCCCCGAGGAGCGGTAGATCTGCCGCGGGCCGGGCCACCGCTGCGGGTCGCCGACCGCGGCACCGTAGGCGCTGGCGCGGACCGTGGCCCAGCCCGGCACCGTGGTCAGGACCGCGAACGGGGTTCGGGGAAGCAGCGCGCCCAGATGGTTCTCGGCATCGGTGATCTGGTGGTCGAGCACTCCATGCATCTGCAGGTCGTTGGCCACAATCTGTCGCGCCACGTCGGCATCCCGAGTAGGTAACGCCTCCCGCGCGGCGGAGACGAGACGTGCCGCTACCTCGCGCTTGACGGTCAACCCCCGGGTGGCGGCGAACCGGATGAACCGGGTCTCGCCCAGCGAGGCGAGCCGGCCGGGGTCGGTGAAGTGCTCGGCGACCAGGCGGCCGACCTTGGTGGCCAGCACATCGGGCAGCGCGAGCGTCAGGCCAGGGAAGGCGCGGTCGAGCTGTCCGAGCAGCTGGTTCTTCAACGCCGACCTGGTCTCGACTCGCCGCAAGCGGTGCCGCGCCCATCCCGCGAGCTCGCCGATCACCTCGGCTCGTTCGGTGACCGGGGTGCCCTGACCGGCCAACACCAGTTCGGTGATCGCCTCCAGGTCGATAGCGTCGGTCTTCACCCGGCGTCGGCCCTGGACCCGTCGTTGCTCGGTGACGTGGGCCGGGTTCAGCTCCAGCAGCTGCCAGCCTGACGGCCACGACGCGGGGAGCATCAGCGGCTGGTGGTAGTGGCCGGCAGCCTCGATACCCACTTGACCACAACCGCAGCCGGCACCACATCCGCGATCCTCGCCACCGTGGACCCCAGACCGCTGCGGGTCATCGCGAAGTCGACCGGACCAAATAACCGGTGTCGCCGGTCGTCGGTGACCGAACAGGCCACGGTGTTCTTCCCGACATCGACGGCCACCACGACCGTCGACGATGAGCAATCATGGACAGACACAACCCACCTCCGGAGGGCAGTCAGGAGGACCGGCGCGCCAACGCCTGATCCTCGGAAGGAATCGGATGGATCCCTTCTGACACCTCCGGAGGTGTTTGTGAAGGTCTACGACCTATATCAGCCGGCCAGCTCCTTGGCGATCAGCTCGGCGATCTGGGCGGTGTTCAGCGCCGCGCCCTTGCGGAGGTTGTCCCCGCACACGAACATCTCGAGCGTGTTGGGGAAGTCCAGCGCCTGACGGATCCGGCCGACGAACGTCGGGTCGGCTCCCACCACGTCGGCCGGCGTCGGGAAGTTGCCGCTCTCGGCGTCGTCCATCACGACCACCGACGGCGCCTGCACCAGGATCTGGCGGGCCTCCTCGACACTGACCTGCTGCTCGAACGTCGCGTGCACCGCGAGCGAGTGCGTGGTCACCACCGGCACCCGGACACACGTGGCGGAGACCTTGAGGTCGGGCAGTCCGAGGATCTTGCGCGACTCGTTGCGGACCTTCAGCTCCTCGCTGGTCCACCCCCCGTCGCGCGCCGAGCCCGCCCAGGGCACGACGTTGAGCGCCAGCGGCGCGGGGAACGGCGAGTCGTCGCCGAGCTTGTCGCCGATCGCGCGGCGGACGTCACCGGCCACGGTGCCGAGGCTGCGGTCCCCCGCGACGACCTCGAGCTCGTCGTACAGCCGGTCGACGCCGGGCTGACCCGCACCGGAGGCGGCCTGGTAGGAGGCGACCACCAGCGAGGTCAGGCTCCAGCGCGCGTGCAGCGCACCGATCGCGTCCATCATGGTCAGCGTCGTGCAGTTGGGGTTGGAGATGATCCCGCGCGGACGGTTGCGGACCGCATCGGGGTTCACCTCGGGCACGACGAGCGGCACGTCGGGGTCCATCCGGAACGCACCGGAGTTGTCGACGGCGACCGCGCCCTTGGCGGCCGCGATCGGCGCCCACTCCGCGGAGACCTCGTCGGGTACGTCGAACATCGCGACGTCGACGCCCTCGAACGCCTTCTCCGACAGTGCCTGGACGGTGACCTCCTCGCCGCGGACGCGCAGCTTCTTGCCCGCTGATCGCGGCGAGGCGAGCAGCCGGATCTCGCCCCAGACGTCCTCGCGCTGGGAGAGGATGCCGAGCATCACGGTGCCGACGGCGCCGGTCGCGCCGACGACGGCCAGGGTGGGCTTGCGGTTGCTCATCTGGTTCACCGTCCGGTTCCGCCGTAGACGACTGCCTCGACCTCGTCGGAGTCCAGGTCGAAGGCGGTGTGGGCCGCGGTCACCGCGTCGTCGACCTGCGACTCGTCGACGATGACCGAGATCCGGATCTCCGAGGTGGAGATCATCTCGATGTTGACCCCGGCGTTGGCCAGCGCCGCGAAGAACTGCGCGGTGATGCCGGGGTGGGAGCGCATGCCGGCGCCGATCAGCGAGACCTTGCCGATGCGGTCGTCGTACAGGAGGGAGTCGTAGCCGACGACGTCCTTGAGCTGCGCGAGCGCGGACATCGCCTGCTGTCCGTCGGCGCGGGGCAGGGTGAAGGAGATGTCGGTGAGGTTCGTCGCGGCGGCGGAGACGTTCTGGACCACCATGTCGAGGTTGATCTGCGCGTCGGCGAGCGCCTCGAAGATCCGGGCCGCCTCACCGACCTTGTCCGGCACGCCGACCACGGTGATCTTGGCCTCGCTCCGGTCGTGCGCAACCCCCGCGATGATGGCCTGCTCCATGTTGTCCACCTCTGTGTCGTCGGTGATCCAGGTGCCGGTCTTCTTGCTGAACGACGACCGCACGTGGATGGGCATCTGGTACCGGCGGGCGTACTCCACGCACCGCAGGTGAAGGATCTTGGCGCCGCTGGCGGCCATCTCGAGCATCTCCTCGTAGGAGATCCGGTCGCGCTTGCGCGCGGAGGAGACGATCCGCGGGTCGGCGGTGAAGACACCGTCGACGTCGCTGTAGATCTCGCAGACCTCGGCGTTCAGCGCCGCGGCAAGGGCGACGGCCGTGGTGTCGGAGCCGCCGCGGCCGAGCGTGGTGATGTCCTTGGTGTCCTGGCTGACGCCCTGGAAGCCCGCGACGATCGCGATCGCGCCGGCGGCGAGGGCCTTCTCGATCCGGCCGGGCGTGACGTCGATGATCTTCGCCTTGCCGTGGGCGCTGTCGGTGATCACGCCGGCCTGGCTGCCGGTGAACGACTGCGCCTCCTGGCCGAGGTTGCCGATCGCCATCGCGAGCAGCGCCATCGAGATCCGCTCACCCGCGGTGAGCAGCATGTCGAGCTCGCGGCCGGCAGGGAGCGGGGAGACCTGCTGGGCGAGGTCGATCAGCTCGTCGGTGGTGTCCCCCATCGCCGAGACCACCACGACCACGTCGTGACCGGCGCGCTTGGCCTCCACGATGCGCTGTGCCACACGCTTGATGCCTGCGGCGTCGGCAACGGAGGAGCCGCCGTACTTCTGCACGACAATGCCCACGGTTCTCCTCAGGAATAGTCGAGATCTGGTCGGGGGACGCCCCTGATTCTACTGGCCGAGTCGTCTCGCCCCGACCGCGCGACGGATCACAAGACAGGGCGATCACCCGGACTCCACAGGAAGATTTCCTGTCAGTGCGGCCGCACCGGCCGCTGTAGATCAAGGATTTGCGGTCTCCAGCAGCTCGTCGGCGGCAGCCACCTGGTCCTGCTCGCTCTCGAACTCAGCGTCGAGGCGGTCATGGGAGACCACCGACTGCAGCGCCCGCAGCGCCCCGCTGGCCTCGTGCCCCCACGAGGAGACGTACGAGAACTGCCACCACCACAGCGCCTCGTCGACGCGGCCGGCCTTGTAGTGGCGCAGGCCGTGGGCGAGCGCCGTGGCGATGCTGGTGAGGTCGTCCGACAGCAACGAGGGCGCGAGCTCCGGCGGATCGACGTACGGGTCGAAGACCTCGGTGTAGGCGTCCACCCCCTCGAGCAGCACCGCCAGGCGCAGCCGCATCTCGTCGAGGTCGGGGTCGGGCCCGGCGTCGGGCTCGTAGGTCTCCGCGGTCTCGAAGTCGGTCTGCACCCCGAGGCGAGCACCGGCGAGGAGCACCTGGCTGACCTCGAGCAGGAGCAGCGAGACGGCGTGGCCGCCGGTCGCCTCGCCCCGGGCGATCGCCTGCAGGGCGAGCAGGAAGCTCTCCACCTGGTCGGCGATCTGCTGCGCGAAGTCCTCGAGCTCGCTGTGCAGCCCCGTCTCCGCGGTCCGCGCGGTCTGTTCAGTCATCGACGGCTCGCCTCCCTTCGAACGCCCTGCCCAAGGTGACCTCGTCGGCGTACTCGAGGTCACCGCCTACGGGCAGTCCACTAGCAAGTCGCGTCACGCGCAAGCCCATGGGCCGCAGCAGCCGCGTGAGGTACGTCGCGGTCGCCTCTCCCTCGAGGTTCGGGTCGGTCGCGAGGATCACCTCGGTCACGACCCCGTCGGCGAGCCGGCTCATCAGCTCACGGATCCGCAGGTCGTCCGGACCGACGCCCTCGATCGGCGAGATCGCTCCGCCGAGCACGTGGTACCTCCCCCGGAACTCCCGGGTCCGCTCGATCGCGACCACGTCCTTGGACTCCTCGACCACGCAGATCACCGACGGGTCGCGGCGCTGGTCGCGGCAGATCCGGCACAGCTCGTCCTCGGCGACGTTCCCGCACACCGAGCAGAAGGTGACCTTGTCCTTGACCTCGAGCAGCACCTCGGCGAGGCGGCGTACGTCGACGGGGTCGGCCTGCAGGATGTGGAAGGCGATCCGCTGGGCACTCTTGGGACCCACCCCGGGGAGCCGACCGAGCTCGTCGATGAGGTCCTGGACGACACCTTCGTACATCAGAAGCCGAGCTGTCCGCCCGGCGTCTCCTCACCGAACCCGCCCGCGAGCGGGCCGAGCTTCTGGGAGGCCAGCGCGTCGGCCTGTGCCTTGGCGTCGCGGTACGCCGCGACGATCAGGTCCTCGAGGTCCTCGGTCTCCTCAGGGTCGAAGGAGCCCTTCTTGATCGAGACACCGACCAGCTCGCCGGTGCCGTTCAGGGTCACCGACACGAGGCCGTCGCCGACGGTGCCGGTTACGGTCGCGTCGGCCAGCTCGGCCTGGGCGTCCATCATCTGCTGCTGCATCTGCTGGGCCTGCTGCAGCAGCGCGTTGACGTCGAATCCGCCCTCGCCGAACGGGTTTGCCTCGGTCATGTGTTCGTCCTCTTGCTCGTCGTGGTCGAGTGCTCGCCGGGTGCGCTCACTCGTGCTTGATCTCCTCGATGATGCGCGCCCCGAGCTCACGCTCGAGCAGCTCGGCACCGGCGAGGTTGCCGTCGTCGGCGTCCGGGTCGTCGCGGTCGACGTCGTCGTCGGAGACGGTCGGACCGCCGTGCTGCACACTGCCGGGCGCGCGGGTGCTCTGGATCGCCGAGCGGGCCGAGGCGATCGCGCCGGGGTCGACCGGCATCCGGGGCGGCGGGGGCTGGTCCGCGCCCGGCGCGGGCGCCTGCGGCGCCTCGGGCTGCTGCGGCGCAGCAGGCGGCCCGGGGACGCCGGGGTCGACCGCCGGCCGGACCACCCGCGGCTCGTTGTCGGGGTCCGCCCCGGGCTGAGCCGACGGGTCGACGATCGCCTCGATCCGCCAGTCGCGACCGATCACGTCGATCGCGGCCTGGCGCAGGATCTCCTCGCTGCCGCCGCTGACGAACGAGTTGCGGGCGCCGGCGTTGACCAGTGCGATCGTCAGCGTCTTGTCGTCGACCGCGGCGACCTGGGCGTTCTGGCTGAGCAGGATCCAGGTGTAGCGACGCTTGGTCTTCACCGCCTCGAGCAGGTCCGGCCACAGGCGGCGCACCTCCACCAGGCCCAGTCCACCGGACTGCGGCGCGGCCGGCTCCGTCGGCTGCGCGGCAGGTTGTCCCGGGGACTGGCCGACGGGCGGCTGGGCGGGCGCGGAGGTCTCGGCGCGCTGGGGCTCGGGCCGAGTCGGCGCCGGGGCATCGGACGCCGGGGTCGGTTCGACCTGGGCCGCTGCGGCCGGCGCGCCGGAGCCGCGGACCTGCTCGGCGGGCGCCGGCCCGGACGCGGTCTCCCCGCGACCTGGCTGACCGGTGGGCTCGGCCCGGACCGGCTCGGCGTCTCGAGGCTCGGCCGCGGGGGAAGGGCCGGGCCCCTGGGGCGCCGGCTGCGCTGGGGCCGGCTGGCCGGCCGACGCAGGGGTCGGCCAGTCCGGAGCCTGGGCCGGCTGGCGCGGCGGCGCGGCCGGTGCGGCGGGCCGGGGCTCGTGCGTGGTCGCAGGCGGGACCTGGCGCGCCGCCGGCGCGTTCGGAGCCGGCGCATGCTGGGGAGACGTCGAGGGCGGGCCGCCCTCGATCGCGACCCGGCGCTCGAGACGGTCCAGGCGAGCCAGCACGCCGGAGGTGGAGTCGTCGGAGGCCGGAAGCAGCACCCGGGCGCAGATCAGCTCGAGCAGGAGCCGCGGAGCGGTCGCGCCGCGCATCTCGGTGAGTCCCGCGGCGACCAGGTCGGCCGAGCGCGTCAGCTCCGACCGGCCGAACCGGGCCGCCTGGGCCACGAGTCGCTCACCCTGGTCCTCGGGTACGTCGATCAGGCCCGACGCCGGAGCATCGGGGACAGCGGAGATGATCACCAGGTCACGCAGCCGCCGCAGCAGGTCCTCGGTGAAGCGGCGCGGGTCCTGGCCGGTCTCGATGACCTTGTCGACCACGCCGAAGACGGTGGCGCCGTCGTGGGCGGCGAAGGCGTCGACGACCTCGTCGAGCAGAGCGTCCGGGGTGTAGCCCAGCAGTCCGGTGGCGAGCTCGTAGGTCACCCCGTCTGCGCCGGCACCGCCGAGCAGCTGGTCGAGCACGGAGAGCGTGTCACGGGCCGAACCACCACCGGCTCGCACCACGAGCGGCAGAGCCGCAGGCTCGATCCGGACCCCTTCCTTCTCGCAGATCTCGGAGAGGTAGGACGAGAGCAGCCGCGGCGGGATCAGCCGGAACGGGTAGTGGTGCGTACGGGACCGGATCGTCCCGATCACCTTGTCCGGCTCGGTGGTGGCGAAGATGAACTTCAGGTGCGGTGGCGGCTCCTCGACGAGCTTCAGCAGCGCGTTGAACCCCTGCGTCGAGACCATGTGGGCCTCGTCGATGATGTAGACCTTGTAGCGGCTGGCGACCGGGGCGAAGAACGCCCGCTCGCGCAGGTCTCGGGCGTCGTCGACACCGCCGTGGCTGGCGGCGTCGATCTCGATCACGTCGACCGAGCCGGGGCCGCCTCGGGCCAGGTCGCGGCAGGACCGGCACTCCCCGCAGGGGTCGGCGACCGGCCCCTGCTCGCAGTTCAGTGCCCGGGCGAGGATCCGGGCGCTGGTGGTCTTGCCGCAGCCCCGGGGCCCGGAGAACAGGTAGGCGTGGTTCACCCGGTTGTTGGCCAGCGCCGTGCGCAGCGGCGTCGTGACGTGGTCCTGGCCGATGACCTCGGCGAACGTCTCGGGCCGGTAGCGGCGGTAAAGGGCGAGGGGGGCTTCCACGTCCTGCACCCTAACTACCCCCACCTACAGCCGGTAGCCGGATCGGCGTACCGACCGCCCCTGGAGACGAAAAGGCCCCCCGCGCACCCGACAGAGCTCACTGACCCTTGCTGCCTTCCGGCCCTGGGGGAGTTGGGCGAGATGCCGCCGCACGGGGGGTTGTCGCAGAGTCTAGGCCAGTGCCCCCGAGCGTCCCAAGCCGGGCGGATTTCTCCCAGCCCGGGCGGGACCGGTAACCTCTCCCGCGGAGGATTCGCCTAGTGGCCTATGGCGCTCGCTTGGAAAGCGGGTTGGGTTAACGCCCTCAGGGGTTCGAATCCCCTATCCTCCGCCACGCGCCGAATGCCGGGCCTCCCCCGAGGGGCGGCCCGGCATCGGTTGGGGGATCAGCCGACCACGTGGATCCTGGTGCGCAGCAGCGTGGTGTTGCCGGCCCTGTCCTGGACCTTCATCACCAGCACGTACCCACCGGGCTCGCAGAGCTTCTTGTCGAGGTCGCGGCCGTTCCAGTGCCTGGTCACCAGGCCCTTACCGGACCACTTCGGACCGAACTGCTTGACCAGCTTGCCCTCGTGCCGGATGAAGAAGGTCACCCTCGACCGCTCGTTGATCCGCAGCCGCAGCATCAACCGGTCCCGGTCCCCGAGGTCGAGCACGAACGGGCCCTTGCCCATCCGCCGCTCGGCCACCGCCGGGGTCTTGTCCACGATCGTCACCGCGTCGGCCTCGGCCGGCGCCTTCTCGACGTTGCCCGCGACATCGGTGGCCGTCGTGTAGAACCGGTAGACCCCTTCACCCGCGGACGCGGTGTAGCCGAACACCTTGTCGATCCCAGCACCGCTGTCGGTCGCGACTTTCGTGTACGACGCCGCACCCGGCGTCTTCACGAACAGCTCGACCTTCGCCACACCCGAACCGGCCTTCTCGTCCCGGGCCACGTACCGGACCTTGAACGAACCGGTCCGGTTGAAGCGCGGCGACATCGCCTTCGACACCGGTGCGGTCACATCGGTCACCACCGGACCCGGCTTGGCATACTCGGTCACCGCATCCGGCGTGGCCGGAACGGCCTCGATGTTCCCGGACTTGTCGGTCGCCACCGTGTAGAAGGCATAGTCACCCTCCACACCACCGGAGGCGAACGTGAACTTCCCGTCCAGGCTCGTGGTGTCCACACCCGCCGAGACGAACGTCGCCGCACCCGGCCTCTTCACGAACAGCTCCACCTTGGCCACACCCGAGGAGTCGTCGGTCGCGGTGTAGGCGACCTCCCAGGCCGCTGCCGTCGACGCCGCCGGAGCGGACGCCTTCGACACCGGAGCCGTCGTGTCCGACCCGGAGATCGGGCCCGGAGGAGGCGGAGGCGGCGCAGGCGGAGTGATCACCTCGCCGGTGGTGTTGCGCACGTAGACGCTCGGCTCGATCGAGGCGGGCGCCTCGGGTTCGGGCTCCTCGGTCGCCGCAACGGTCGGGACGCTGGACTCGTGGCCACCGCCACCGCCGCCCTCGTCCTCACCCTCCTCGGCGACCTCGTGGCCGTCGAGGTTGCCGTTCGACACGAAGGCGACCGAGCTGCCGTCCAGGTCGATGGCCGGGTCCGCTCCGTTGGTGGGGACGATGGTCGCACCCTCCTCACCGTGGCTGTCGGCGCGGTAGCCGGTCGCCTCGAACGCGTCCGGGTCGTCGTCGGCGACGCTCATCCGCTCGATCGAGAACGCGGTGGCAGCCAGGCCGACCCGGTAGATGTCGACCGGCTCCTGCCACTCGTCGTCCTCCTCCGTGGCGGGGTCTCCCTCGTCCAGCCAGCCGTTCTCGTCATCTGCGGTCAGAGCAGCCTTGGACTCGAAGGCGACGAACTTGCCGTTGCCGCTGAGCACCGGGCCGAGGCCGACGTTCGGCGTGATGTCGCCGGCTTCCCCTTCGCCGCCGCCTCCGGCCTCGGGCGGCTTCCCGCCACCTTCCTCGGCCTCGGCGGCCACGACCGACTCCACGATCGGCTCGGGGTTCTCGAGGTCGACCTGCTCGCCGTCCTCGTCGAGGCTGACCCGCACCGTCGTACCGGTGGTGAGGTCGCGGACGAACGCGTCGGTGTCCTCGTTGGTGTCGCCGGCCACCAGGTTGGTGGCGTCGGACTCGAAGGCGACGTACCGACCGTCATCGCTGATGCTGGGCCCGTACGCCGGCGCACTGGCACCGTCTCCGAAGACGACGGTGTCCGCTGTGACACCGACCTCCGAGGGCAGTCCGACGCTGACCGGCGTGGTGGTCCCGGCGGTCAGGTCGCGCACGTACACCTGCTGGAAGGTTGTGGTCTCGCCCTCCTCAGCCGCTGCCGCCAGGTCACTGTGGTCGCCGTCACCGCCCTCCTCGATGCCCTGCAGGACCGAGGCGTCAGACGCGAAGGCCACGTAGCGTCCGTCGGCGGTGATGTCGGGCTTGATGCCGGCGCCGTTGATCACCTTGTCGTCGTCGGTGACGCTCACCATGGTGGTCTCGCCGACCACGCGGTCGCGGACGTAGACCTTGTTCGGAGCGCCGCCCTCCTTGCCCGGCGCGGCGTCGTCGTCCAGCTCCTTGTCCATGGACTGGAACGCCACGTACCGCCCGTTGCCGCTGAGCGAGGCGTAGTCGTTGATCCCGGTCGCCTTCACTCCGTCGTCGCCGACGCTGACCAGCTCGGCAACGGCGTTGGCCTTCTGCCACTCCAGGGCGTACACCGCCTGGCCGGTGCCGGTGTGGCCGCCTCCGTACTGCGTCCAGGCGATCACCTTGCCGTCCGCACTGATCGCCGGGTTGAACAACGACCCCACAGCCAGGCGCACGGCCGGCTTGGCTCACGCCCGGCCGAACCGCCGTCGTCACTGGCCCACTCCGTGACAGCGGGTGATGCGCTTGCGCTCTCGTCCACGGCCGAGGCCGGCAAGAGCACGCTGCCCGAGGCGACGAGCACCGAGGCCGTCAGGCAGACAAGGGATTTGGTGCGCTTCATCGAGAAGCCCCTCCCGTGTGTAGATAGCCCCCCCCACACACCCGAGAACAGGCTTAGCACCAGCGTGGGTGCTCACTCGGATATCGGACAGAACGGAAGGTCCCGCACATGGCGCACGCATGCGTCACCGCGCATGCACCCTTGGTCCCGATCGAGATCAACCGGCGAAACCGCCCAGGACCGGTCAAGTACGGCTCAGGCGTACGCCGTACCGATCTTGAGGTTGTACGACGGGACGTCGTCCATCGACATCGTGGCCTCGTAGGTGCGCCGGTAGCCGGTGTGCTCGATCCGCCAGCCGTCCTCGGTGCGCACGTAGCGGTCCTCGTAGATCGCCGCACCTTCCAGCACCAGCCGGTGCTCGGGCATCAGCACCTTGTCCTCGAGGTACCAGACCCCGCGCGCCCGATCGCCGTCGACGGCGATCTCCGGGTGGTGGCACTGGTGGAGCGTGATCATCTGCGGCCCGAGCGAGTCACGCATGAAACCGACGAGCGAGTCCCTGTCGGGGAAGGCCAGCCCCTCGCCGTAGTCCCCGGTCGCCTCGGGCACGAAGACCCGCTCGAACTCGTCCCACTGCTTGAGGTCCAGGGTGCGCAGGTAGCGGTACTTCAGCTGCTTGATCGCCTCGACCGCGAGAAGCCCCTCGACGTCCATGCCTGCCTCCGCAAAACTGGAACGAGTTCTAGTTCGCCGAACCTAGTCCCCCTCGCGACCCGGCGTCAACGGCGGCGGCGTGCCGTGCCGAAGACGCCGCGCAGCACCTCGCGCACGGCGGTCCGGGCCAGGTCCTTGGCGACCGGAGAGGTGAGGATGTCGTGCACCACGCTGCCCTGCTCCTGCGGCGCCGGCGCCGTCGTCTTGGGGTCGCGGATCTGGGCCT
>JBMOMG010000061.1:0-2989 GCA_049323155.1 Actinomycetota bacterium
CGAGGCGTGCCGGGCTGGCCGCGGTCCGCCGGCGTCTGGCCGGCGTGCTGCTCACCGGCGGTGCCGCGGCGGCCGCGGCCGCGGTGATGGTGTGGACCGACGACCTGCTCGCCGGCCCGGACCGGGACTTCGACCGCGGCTGGCTGGTCCCGCTGAGCGGGGGAGCGGTGATGGCAGCCGTCGCGCTGGCCGGCTACCTGCTGGCACCGTCGGTCGTCGGCCAGTTCGGTGTCGCCGTCGGCCTCGCGTTCGTCGCACCGTCGGCACTCGACGCGGGCGGCGCCGTGGACCCGATCCCGCTGGGCCTGGCCTACCTGGCCATCGGTCTGGTGTGGCTGGTGCTCGCCGAGCGGGCCGTCTGGCGGGAGCCGGTGCCGGCCCGGATCGTGGGCTCGGTGTTCGTCGTGGTCGGCGCCCAGATCCCGGTGGGCTCCGACAGCGCCTGGGTGGGCTACCTGCTGACGCTGCTGGTCGCCGCGGCGGGCTTCGCGATGTACGTCGGCCGCCGCAGCTGGCCCTACCTGGCGGTCGGAGTGGTGGGCGTGACCCTCGCGGTCCCCGAGGCGCTGCTCGACTGGACCGAGGGCTCGCTGGGCACCGCCGGCGTCCTCCTGGTCGCGGGCGTGACCCTCCTGGGAGCCTCGTTGCTCGGTCTTCGGCTGCGCCGGGAGGTCGCCGCAGACGAGGCGGAAGATGTCCGGGAGAGCCGGGGTCCGGCCGAAGGCGCATGATCGAGGCGTGACACGCAGCGGGCGGTTTTGCGATGTATCTGTCATATAGCCGCAAGAAGTCGTACGTTGACTTCGCCCGTTCATTCCCTCGAGGAGTCTCATGCGCACAACCTCAGCCCCACGACGTCTCCGCCGGCTGGCCGCCGCGGGCGTCACGGTCGCGATCGCGGCCTCAATTGCCGGCCTCACCACCGGCGCCTCTGCAGCCACCGGTGACTCGGCAGCCACGGCCGACCGGCCCGCCCGGCAGGCCCCGGTGCCGGTGCAGCTGCTGTCGTTCAACGACTTCCACGGCCACCTGGCCGCCGACACGCCCGGAGAGGTCGACGAGACCCCGGCCGGTGGCGCGCAGTACCTCGCCCGCCACCTGGCCGACCTCCGCCGCGGGAACGCCAACAGCCTCACCGTCGCCGCCGGCGACCTGATCGGCGGTTCCACCTTCCTCTCCGGCCTGTTCCACGACGAGCCCTCGGTCGAGGCGCTCAACGCGATGGGCCTCGACGTCTCGGGCGTGGGCAACCACGAGTTCGACGAGGGCGTGCGCGAGCTGCGCCGGATGCAGCGCGGCGGGTGCCACCCGGTCGACGGCTGCTACTTCAAGGGCGAGAAGTACGCCGGCGCCGACTTCCCGTGGCTGGCCGCCAACGTCACCAACGACAAGACCGGCAACACCGCGCTGCGCCCCTACGCCGTCCGTCGCGTCGGCGGCGAGCGGATCGCGTTCATCGGGATGACCCTGGAGGGCACCGACAGCCTGGTCGCCCAGTCCGGCATCAAGGGCTGGAGCTTCCAGGACGAGGTCCGCACCGCGAACAAGCTGGTGCCGCAGATCCGGGCCAAGGGCATCGAGGCGATCGTCGTACTCCTCCACGAGGGCGGTGAGCAGAGCGGCGGCTACAACTCCTGCGAGGGCATCTCCGGCCCCGTGGTCGACATCGCCAAGAAGCTCAAGCCGGCCATCGACATGGTCATCACCGGCCACACCCACCAGGCCTACAACTGCAAGATCAAGGACCCGTCGGGCAAGAAGCGCCTGGTCACCAGCGCGATGTCCTACGGCCGGATCATCACCGAGATCGACTTCAAGATCAGCCCGCGCACCGGCGACGTGTTCCGTCGCTCGGTCCGGGCCACCAACCACGTCGTCACCCAGGACGTGAAGCCGGTCCGTGCGCAGACCCGGATCCTGAACAAGTGGGGCGCTCTCGGCGACAAGGTCGGCAACGAGGAGATCGGCAAGGTCACCGCCGACATCACCCGCGCCACCGACGCCGAGGGTGGCGAGGACCGCGGCGCGGAGTCCAACGCGAGCAACCTGATCGCCGACGCCCAGCTGTGGGCGACGCAGGAGAACGGCGCGCAGATGGCGTTCATGAACCCGGGCGGTGTCCGCGCGGACTTCCTCGAGGGCAGCGACGGCGTGATCACCTACGCCGAGGCCTACAACGTGCAGCCGTTCAACAACATCCTGGTCACGCTGCCGATGACCGGCGCGCAGATCAAGACGATGCTCGAGCAGCAGTGCAACGCCGAGCGGCAGTTCCAGCTCGGCGTGTCCGAGGGCTTCACCTACACCGACACGCGTGAGGTCGACCCGGCCAACCCGCGGGCCTGCCTCGGCATCCAGGTCTCGGACCTGGAGCTGAACGGTGAGCCGATCCAGATGAACACGACCTACCAGGTCACCGTGAACAGCTTCATCGCCGGCGGCGGCGACGGGTTCACGGTCTTCAACCAGATCAGCTCCGACAAGCACGTCGGCGGCATGATGGATCTCGACGCGCTGATCGCCTACTTCAAGAGCGAGGGCCCGCTCTCGCCCCCTGGCACCGACCGGGTCACCGAGGTCCCGTGACCGCTCGGCCCTGACCAGGCGTTCACCAAGGTAGGCAGGAGAACTGACACTCCCCGTGGCTCGACGGCCACGGGGAGTGTCGGTTCTTCCCCGGGAAGTACGGCGGCGACCGCCGCCGGCGAGGTGCGGCGGGCACCGGCACCGTGCTGAGCCGAAGCACCCCTCCCTAGGCTGGGCCCATGCCCGTTCCCTCCCTCGGATCCCTGCACGGCGTCCCGGCGCTGGACCGACCCGACCTCCTCGCCGCCCCCGTGGCCGACGCGCTCACCTCGTGGCCCCACGCGGACCGGGTCGCCGTCGCCGAGATCGACCCCGACCTCGCGGACACCGCGGCGCTCACCGAGGCCTACGACCTCCCGCTCGCGGCCAGCGCGAACTGCGTCGTCGTCGCCGGCCGTCGCGC
>JBMOMG010000062.1:0-2916 GCA_049323155.1 Actinomycetota bacterium
GCCACTGGTCGGCGACGAAAAGGGCCCCCGCCGCGTGGACCAGCGCACCGCCGACGTACCCGGCGAGCTCCGCGAGGCGGCGCTTGAGCGGCGCCTCCTCGGCGTGCTCCCCCGCGAGGACGCCGTCGACCACCGCGACCGCCTCCGCCCGGCGTGCCGGGTCGAGCAGGCCGCGGGTCTCGAGTGCGGCCACGACGGGCATCGTCTGTCGGTCGTGGGCCCTGCGTGGTGCCACCTGTGCGCTCATGGATGTCCTCCTGCCGGTGACGACCCGCTCGGCTCGTCACCGTGATCGTCTCGCGGCGGCGACCGCCGGGACAGAGCATTCGTACTCATCTCCGGCGGCGTGTCGGCCGGTGGTCGAGGAGGGAGCGCCCCGATGGTCGAGGAGGGAGCGAAGCGACCGTCTCGAGACCTCGGCACGCCTGGTGGGTCAGAGCAGCGAGCCGGCGTCGGGAGGTACGTCGACCGCGTGCTCCTGCAGGCCTACCACGACGGCGCCGCCGCTCCGGTCGTGCTCGCCTCGACCCACGAGCGGGCTCTCGACGCCGTGCCGTTCGGCTACCTGCAGCCAGCGGACCGCGACGACGCACCAGCGGTCCCCTGGCGTGAGCCCCGGGAAGCCCCACTCCGGGCGCGGGGTGACCAGGTCGTTGCCGACGGCGAGCTGGTGGTCGAGGAACTCCCGGGTGACCACCGCGCAGACCGTGTGCAGGCCGGCGTCCTCCGGGCCGGTGCGGCAGGTGCCGTCGCGGTAGAACCCGGTGACCGGGTCGACGCCGCACGGCTCGAGCGGGCCGCCGAGGACGTTCAGCTCCGGCGGCTCCTTGCCCCCGCCCGCGGTCACGACGCGACCGCCTCGCTGCGCGGCCGGGGCAGCACCAGGCTGAACGTGGTCTGCTCGGCGTCGGACAGCCGCAGCTGGCCACCGAGCCCCTCCGCGATCTCGGTCGCCTTCGCGAGTCCACCGGCGCCGCGGGCGATCGGGTGCTTCATGCCCCGCGCGGCCGCCTCGCGCGTCCCCTCGTCGGTCACCCGCACCTCGACGTAGGCGGGCGCCTCCACGACGTCGACGCTGATCCGGCCGGTGCCGTGCGTGACCGCGTTGCCGATCAGGACGTCCATGATCTGCATGACCGAGCCGGCCGGCATCCGCACCCGCACCACCGAGGTGCAGTCGGCGTCGAGGTCCCGACTCGGCGCCAGGTTGCGCCAGCGGGCGACCGTGTCACGGAGCAGCGCCGCCAGGTCGATGTCGACCCGGGTGCCCTCGCGGCTCGCCCGGGAGGCGTCGAGCATCTCGGCGACGGCGTCGCTGAGCCGGTCGAGCTGCCCGAGCGCCCCGGAGAGCCGGGACAGGACCTCGGGCGTGGCACCGGGGTCGAGGGCGGCCTCCTCGATCTCCAGCCGGGCGGCGGTGATCGGGGTGCGCAGCTCGTGGGAGGCGTGCGCGGCGAAGTCGCGCTCGCGCCGCACCAGCACGTCGAGGTCGCGGGCGCTGGCCTTGAGGGCCCGGGCGACGGCGTCGGCCTCCGGCACTCGGGAGCGCGGCACGTCCACCTCGAAGTCACCGCGTCCGATCTGCCCTGCGGCGTCGGCCAGCTCGCCGAACGGCCGGGCCAGCCGGCGCGAGAGCCAGAGCGCGGTCAGCGCCGCCGCCAGGATCAGTCCGAGGGCGACCATGACCAGCGGGAGCAGCGCGTCGGCGACCCGGTCGTCGACCACGTCGGTGTCGCGGGACAGGGTGAGCGTGCCGCCGCCGGCCACCGGCCGGGTGGTGCTCAGGGTGAGGTCGTGCTCCTCGTCGTCGGGCCCCGAGTGTCGCTCAGCCTCGTAGCGGGTGCCGTCGGGTGCTACGTAGACGAGGTGCTCACCGTCGTACAGCACGCTCTCGAGCACCGACTCGCGCACCTCGCCCTCCTCGGCACCCAGGAAGGCGGCGATGGTCTCCGCCGAGCGCTCGACCTTGCGCTCCTCCTCGGCCCGGATCAGGTTCGAGGTTGAGTAGAGACGCTCGACGAGGAACACCGCCACGACCGCGAGGGTGAGCGAGACGAGCGCGATGACGAGGCGGTCACGCATCAGGAGGGCCGTCCTCGAGCCGGAAGCCCACGCCGCGGACGGTCACCACCCTCGCCGGCGCCTCACTCTCCTCGAGCTTCTGCCGCAGCCGGCCGACGGTCACGTCGAGGGTCTTGGTGGAGCCGTACCAGTTGCTGTCCCACACCTCGTCCATCAGCCGGTCGCGGGTCACCACGGCGCCGCGGTCCTCGCTGAGCAGGGCGAGCACGTCGAACTCCTTGGTGGTCAGTGCGACCTCGTTGTCACCGACCCAGACCCGCCGCGCGTGCGTGTCGATGCGCAGCCCGGGCTCGGCGGCGGCCGGCTCGTCGGGAGCGGCGGTGTGGTTGCCGCTGCGGCGCAGCAGGGCCCGGGTGCGCGCGAGCAGCTCGGCGAGGCCGAACGGCTTGGACATGTAGTCGTCGGCGCCGACGTCGAGGCCGACCACGCGGTCGAGCTCGCCCCCGCGGGCGGTCAGGATCAGCACGCCGCCGTCGTACCCGCCGGCGCGGACCTGGCGGCACACCTCGAGGCCGTCGATGTCGGGCAGCCCGAGGTCGAGGATCATCAGGTCGACTCCCCCGCCGAGAGCCTTCTCCACCGCGACGCCACCCTCGGCGACCCGCTCGACCTCGTAGCCTTCACGACCGAGGGTGCGGACCAGGGGCATCGCGATTCCTTCGTCGTCCTCGACGATGAGCACCGTTGCCATGGTCATAGAGCATAGGGCTGGTCAGGCGTCGGCTCGGGCTGTCGACGTAGGCCGTCGACGGTGAGGAACACCAGGACCAGGGCGGCACATCCCGCGGTGAGCCAGCCCTCCGCGACACCGAGCCCGTCGAGATTCTGGGTGCC
>JBMOMG010000063.1:0-40032 GCA_049323155.1 Actinomycetota bacterium
CGCGGTCACATCGTGGTCGAGATCAACACCCGCCGGTCCGGCACCCGCGAGGCCCGCGAGCTCGACCTGATGGAGTCGCTGGCGTTCGTCCGGCTCAACTTCGAGCGCCGCCGCGAAGGGCGTGCCGGGGCAGGGGAGACCGGGCGTTCCGGGGCCGGTCGATGAGCACGGGCCGGGCTGCGGGCGCGGGTGGAGCTGCGGGCGCCGGAAGCTCTGCGCGTGCCGGAAGTTCTGCGCGCGCCGGTCGCGCCGGCGTCGACGGCCGCGCTGGCGCCGCCGGCCGCGCTGCGGGCACGGGCCGCGCTGCGGGCGCCGGTCGCGCAGCCGCGCCCGGCCGCGGCAGGCGGGCCGGTGGCGGGGACACCCGCGGGGAGATCCTGGCCGCGGCGCGGGAGTCGTTCGCCGACGCCGGCTACGCCGGTACGTCGATCCGCAAGGTCGCCGCCGCAGCAGGGGTGGACCCCTCGCTGGTGCACCACTACTTCGGCACCAAGGACGACCTGTTCCTCGCCGCCCTCGAGGTGCGAGTCGACCCACGCCCGCTGATGGCCGCGGTCGCCGAGGGAGACCCCGACCGCTTGGGCGAGCGGCTCGTCGAGGTCTTCTTCAGCGTGTGGGAGGACCCCGACGCCAGGCTGCCGTTGCTCGCGATCATCAAGGCCGGCGTCGCGGGCGAGCCAGGTCGGTCGGTGGTGGAGGCAGCGGTCCAGCGACTCGTCTTCGGGCACCTCGTGGAGATCCTGGGCCTCGACCACGGCGAGCGCCGGCTCTCGCTGATCGCCTCGCAGATGGTCGGCCTGGTGGTGGCCCGCTACGTCATGCGGCTCGAGCCGATCGCGTCCATGCCCGCCGACGAGCTCGCGGCCTGGCTGGCGCCGACCGTGCAGCGCTACCTGACCGCCGAAGAGCCCTGACCCTCGCCGGTCGCGCCCACTTGCAACGTTCTGCACCATTCCGGGAGCCGAACTGGTGCAGAACGTTGCAAGTCAGCCGGCGGGTCGCCGGGCCGCTGCCGCGCCGCCCGGCGGGTCGTCGCGACGTCGCCGCCGGGTCGCCGCCCGCGGTCGGTCGTCCCGGTGACCGACGTACCGAAAACGCTTGACCGCGCGGCTGACGCGGGAGGAGAATTCATCGCATGATGAATAACGCCGCGATCGAGGTCACCGACCTGCACGTCGTACGCGGCGGGGTGCGCGCGGTGGACGGGGTCACCTTCACCGTCCCGCACGGCCAGGTGACCGGCCTGCTCGGGCCGTCGGGCTGCGGCAAGACCAGTCTGATGCGGTCGGTGGTGGGCGTGCAGATCGTCGAGTCCGGCACCGTCCTGGTCGGCGGCCGGCCCGCCGGCGACGCGAGCCTGCGGCACCGGATCGGCTACGTGACGCAGGCACCGAGCGTGTACGACGACCTCACCGTCGAGGAGAACCTGCGCTTCTTCGCCCGCGTCCTGGGCCTCGACGGTGCCGAGGTGGACCGGTGCATCGGCGCCGTCGAGCTCGACGATCATCGGCACCGCCTGGCCAACCGGCTCTCCGGCGGCCAGCGCTCCCGGGTCTCGCTCGCCGTCGCGCTGCTCGGCAGCCCCGACTTCCTCGTGCTCGACGAGCCGACCGTCGGCCTCGACCCCGTGCTGCGGCGCGACCTGTGGCGGCTGTTCCACTCGCTCGCCGACGCCGGCGCCGCGGTGCTGGTCTCCAGCCACGTGATGGACGAGGCCGAGCGCTGCGACCGCCTGCTGCTGATGCGCCGCGGCCGGATCCTCGCCGACGACACCCCCGCCGGACTGCTCACGAGCACCGGCGAGGCCTCGATCGAGCACGCGTTCCTCTCGCTCGTGGACGCGGCCGCATGAGTGCCGCCGTCTCCGCGCAGGAGCTGCGGATGAGCCCGCGGATCACGCTGGCCGTCGCGGGGCGGGTGCTCACCCAGCTGCGTCACGACCACCGCACCGCGGCGATGCTGCTCGTGCTGCCCGCGCTCGTGCTCAGCCTGCTGTGGTGGATGTTCGACGAGAAGGCGTTCGGCTTCGACAGCCTCGGCCCGCCGCTGCTCGCGCTGATCCCGTTCATCGTGATGTTCCTGGTCACCTCGGTCACCACGCTGCGCGAACGCTCCTCCGGCACCCTCGAACGGCTGCTGGCCATGCCGACCGGCAAGCTCGACTTCCTGTTCGGCTATGCGATCGCGTTCAGCCTCGTGGCTGCCGTGCAGTCGGTGGTCGCCGTACTCCTGTGCGTGTGGGTGCTCGACCTCGACGTCGCCGGGCCGGTGTGGATGCTCACCGTGGTTGCCGTGGCCGACGCAGTCCTGGGTACGGCGCTCGGGCTGCTGGTGTCCGCCTTCGCGCGCACCGAGTTCCAGGCCGTGCAGTTCAGCCGGCGATCGTGATCCCGCAGATCCTGCTGTGCGGGCTGTTCATCGAGCGCGACCAGATGCCCGACGTACTCTCTGCGATCTCCGACGTGCTGCCACTGTCGTACGCCGTGGACGCGATGACCACGGTCTCCACGACCACCTCCACCGCGTTCGGCGGCGTGGACACCAGCGTGTGGGGCGACCTGGCTGTGATCGCGGCGTTCGCGGTCGCTTCCCTGGCGCTGGGTGCGGCCACGCTGCGCCGGCGCACCGCGTAGCCTGGCCCTGCCCGTCGCAACGACGCGCGGGCGTCACGGGAGGTAGCCGACGTGTTACGTGAGCCGCTGCTGATGCTCTCGCGCAGCGACCGGGTCAAGGGCCTGGTCACCGCGATGCCGGTCTCGAGCAGCATCGTGAACCGCTACGTGCCCGGCGAGGACACCGCCTCGGCCGTCGGTGCCACCCAGCAGCTCGTCGGCGACGGCCTGCACGTCACGCTCGACTTCCTCGGTGAGGACACCCTCGACCGGGAGCAGGCCGACAGCACCGTCTCGGCCTACCTCGAGCTGCTCGCCGCGCTGTCGGCGCACAACCTCTCGCGCAGCGCCGAGGTGTCGGTGAAGCTGTCCGCGATCGGGCAGGCGCTGCCCGGCGACGGGGAGAAGATCGCGCTGGAGAACGCGCGGGCGATCTGCCACGCCGCTCGCAACGCAGGTACGACGGTCACCGTCGACATGGAGGACCACACCACCACCGACTCCACGCTCGGCATCGTCCACGAGCTGCGCAAGGACTTCCCCGAGACCGGTGCCGTGCTGCAGGCCTACCTGCGCCGCACCGAGTCCGACTGCCGCGACCTGGCCCACGAGGGCTCCCGGGTCCGGCTGTGCAAGGGCGCCTACAAGGAGCCCGAGTCGGTGGCGTTCCAGGACCGCGCGGAGGTGGACCGGTCCTACGTCCGCTGCCTGAAGGTGCTGATGGGCGGTCAGGGCTACCCGATGGTCGCCACCCACGACCCGCGGCTGGTCGACATCGCCGGGTCGCTGGCCACCCGGCACGAGCGGCAGCAGGGCAGCTACGAGTTCCAGATGCTCTACGGGATCCGGCCCGACGAGCAGCGCCGGCTCGCCGAGGCCGGGGAGAAGGTGCGGGTGTACCTGCCCTATGGCACCGAGTGGTACGGCTACCTCATGAGACGAATGGCCGAGCGACCCTCGAACCTGGCACTCTTCCTGAGGTCCTTGGTCTCCAAGAAGTGAGGAAGTGGCGACTATGAGTCGGGTGGCCATCATCGGCGCCGGTGTCATGGGGGAGACCCTGCTGTCCGGGCTGATCCGCGCCGGCCGCAACGTCGAGGACCTCCTGGTCGGCGAGAAGCGCCACGAGCGGGCCGCCGAGCTGCAGGAGCGGTACGGCGTCAGCGTGGTGAGCAACGTCGATGCGGCCAAGCAGGCCGACACGCTGGTGCTCGTGGTGAAGCCGCAGGACATGGGCGACCTGCTCAACGAGCTGGCGCCCGTCGTACGCCCCGGCCAGCTCGTCGTCTCCCTGGCCGCCGGCATCACCACCGCCTTCCTCGAGAACCGGCTGCCCGAGGGCACCGCGGTGGTCCGGGTGATGCCCAACACCCCCGCGCTCGTCGACGAGGGGATGTCGGCGATCTCGCGCGGATCGCACTGCGACGAGACGCACCTGGTCGAGGCCGAGTCGCTGATGGACGCCGTGGGCCGGGTGCTCCGGGTGCCCGAGCGGCAGCAGGACGCGGTCACCGCGGTCAGCGGGTCGGGTCCGGCGTACATCTTCTTCGTCGTCGAGTCGATGATCGAGGCCGGCGTGCACCTCGGCCTGCCGCGCTCGACGGCCTACGACCTCGTCGTGCAGACCCTCGTCGGGTCGGCCAAGCTGCTCCGCGAGACCGGCGTGCACCCGACCGTGCTGCGCGAGCAGGTCACCTCGCCTGCCGGTACGACGGCCGCCGCGGTGCGCGAGCTGGAGGACCACAAGGTGCGCGCCGCGTTCCTCACCGCGCTCGAGGCCGCCCGCGACCGGTCCCGCGCTCTCGCCGAGGGCCTCTAGGCCCTCCCGCCCCAGTGACTCCCCGGCCCCAGTTTTCCCACGTTGGCTTGGTGAACCGGTACTTGGCACGGCGTATTTGCCGCGGTAAGTGGAGTTTTCCCACGTTAACTTGGGAAAACTGGGGCACCTGGGGGAGCGGGTCAGCGGGTGCGGGGGAAACCGAGGTCGACCTCGGAGGTGGCGGGGTCGGGCCAGCGTGAGGTGACCACCTTGTTGCGCGTGTAGAAGTTCAGCCCCTCCTGGCCGTACATGTGGCTGTCGCCGAACAGCGACGCCTTCCACCCGCCGAAGGAGTAGTAGGCCACCGGCACCGGGATCGGCACGTTCACGCCGACCATGCCGACCTCAACGTCGCGCTGGTAGCGCCGGGCCGCGCCGCCGTCGCGGGTGAAGATCGCGGTCCCGTTGGCGTAGCGGTTGGAGTTCACCAGCTCCAGCGCCTCGTCGTACGACGCCACCCGCACCACGCTGAGGACCGGACCGAAGATCTCGTCGGTG
Source organism: Actinomycetota bacterium (assembly GCA_049323155.1). Classification (GTDB taxonomy): domain Bacteria; phylum Actinomycetota; class Actinomycetes; order Propionibacteriales; family Nocardioidaceae; genus Nocardioides_C. The sequence continues at coordinate 4,930 of JBMOMG010000063.1, forward strand.
TAGACGGTCATGTCGGGCGTGACGTCGTCGAGCAGCGTCGTGCCGAGGAAGAAGCCCTGCGATGGGAGGTCGGCGGACCGGCCGTCGACGACGACGCGGGCACCGGCCTGCTCGCCCGCGGCGACGTAGGAGGCGACCCGGTCGCGGTGCTCGGCGGTGATCAGCGGCCCCATGTCGGTCCCCGGCGCGGCGCCGTCACCGACGACCAGCCGGGGGAGCCGGGCGGCGACCGCCTCGACCAGCGGGTCGGCGACCGCGCCGACGGCGACCACGACCGAGATCGCCATGCAGCGCTCACCGGCCGCGCCGTAGGCGGCCGAAACCGCTGCGTCTGCGGCGAGATCGACGTCGGCGTCGGGCAGCACCACCATGTGGTTCTTGGCGCCGCCCAGGGCCTGCACCCGCTTGCCGTGCGCGGTGCCGGTCTCGTAGATGTGCCGCGCGACGGGGGTCGACCCGACGAAGCTGACCGCGGCGACGTCCGGGTGCGCGAGGAGGCCGTCGACTGCGTCCCGGTCGCCGTGCAGCACGGTGAAGACCCCGTCGGGGAGGCCGGCCTGCTGCCACATCTCGGCGAGCAGCATCGACGCCGAGGGGTCCTTCTCGCTGGGCTTGAGCACGAAGGCGTTGCCCGCCGCGATCGCGTTCGCGCACATCCACAGCGGGACCATGACCGGGAAGTTGAACGGCGTGATGCCGGCGACCACGCCGAGCGGCTGCCGCATGGAGTACACGTCGACCCCGGTCGAGGCCTGCTCGGAGTAGCCGCCCTTGAGCAGGTGTGGCAGGCCGGTGGCGAACTCGACGTTCTCCAGGCCGCGGGCCACCTCACCCGCCGCGTCGGCGAGGACCTTGCCGTGCTCGGCGGTCACCACGGCGGCGAGCTCGTCGGTCCGGGCGTGCAGGATCTCGCGGAACGCGAACAGCACCGCCGCGCGACGCGACAGGGACGACTCGCGCCACTCCTGAGCAGCCTCACGGGCGCTCGCGACCGCTGCGACCACGTCGTCGGGGGAGGCGAGCAGGACCTCGCCGGTGACCTCGCCCGTTGCGGGATTGTGCACCGGGCCGGTGCGAGTCGAGTCCAGCGCCGTCGGCTTACCGTTGATCCAGTGTTCGATTCGCGTCGTCACAAGCGAATCCTATGCACTAGACCCTCGAAGTCCACCGGATCCGTTGTCGCGCGCAACCTGGGGTGTCACCCTGGCGGTCCACGTGAAGGTTCGCTAACCTGCCAGCAGCCCATTCAGGACGATCTCCGGAGGGTTCGATGAGCAACGTCGGTCAGGACGCACCCACTCGTGACCAGTGGGGCACGAAGCTCGGCTTCATTCTCGCCGCGATGGGTTCGGCGATCGGCCTGGGCAACATCTGGCGCTACCCGTACGTGGTCTACGAGAACGGCGGCGGCGCCTTCCTGATCCCGTACTTCGTGGCGCTGCTGACCGCCGGGCTCCCGATCCTCATGCTGGAGTACTCCCTCGGGCACCGCTACCGGCAGGGAGCCCCCGCGACCTTCCACCTCATGCACCGCGGCTGGGAGTGGCTCGGCTGGTGGCAGGCGGCGGTCTCGTTCGTCATCGCGACCTACTACGTGGTGATCCTGGCCTGGTGCCTGAGCTTCTTCTACTACTCCTTCGGCGAGCAGTGGGGCGACGACACGGTCGGGTTCTTCATCGGCGAGTACCTCGCCACCTCCGGCGGGGCCGACCCGGGCAGCTTCTGGGAGATCGGCGGCCTGCAGTGGAAGCTGCTGCTCCCGCTGGTGATCGCGTGGGTGATCGTGTACGTCCTGCTGGTCCGCGGCGTGCGGCACGGCATCGAGCTCGCCTCCCGGGTGCTCATGCCGGCCCTGATCGTGATGCTGATCCTGATCGTGATCCGCGCGATCACCCTCGATGGCGCCGCCGAGGGCCTCAACGTGCTGCTGACCCCCGACTTCGGGGCGCTGGACGACCCCGCGGTCTGGGTGGCGGCCTACGGCCAGGTGTTCTTCTCGCTGAGCATCGCCTTCTCGATCATGATCGCCTACTCCAGCTACCTGCCGCGCAAGACCGACCTGTCCAACAGCGGCTTCATCGTCGGGCTGTCCAACGCCGGCTTCGAGTTCCTGGCCGCGATCGGTGTCTTCGCAGCGCTCGGCTTCCTGGCGCTGACCCAGGGCGCCGAGGTCGGCGAGGTCGCGGGCACCGGCGGCGTCGGCCTGGCGTTCATGATCTTCCCGCAGATCATCAGCACCCTGCCGGCGCTGAACACGGTGTTCGGGGTGCTGTTCTTCGGCACGCTGTTCTTCGCCGGCCTGACCTCGATGGTCTCCATCCTCGAGGCCGTGATCGCCGCGATCCGGGAGAAGTTCGACCTGACCCGGACCACCGCGGTGAACTACATCGTCGGTCTCGCGGCGCTGATCAGCATCCTGTACGTCACCAAGGGCGGGCTGTTCTACCTCGACACCATCGACCACTTCGTGAACAACTACGGCCTCATCGTGGCGGGCCTCGCCGAGGTGCTCCTGGTCGCGTGGATCGCCCGGACGCTCAACGCGCAGCGTGACCACATCAACGACATCTCCTACATCAGGCTCGGCGCCTGGTGGACGGTGTCGCTGAAGTTCATCACGCCGGTGCTGCTGACGTTCATGATCATCTACAACACCTTCTGGGTGGAGCTCCGCGAGAACTACAGCGGCTACCCGACGAGCGGCATCCTGTTCCTCGGGGTCGGCGCCGTGCTGCTGACCCTGATGTTCGCGCTCGCGCTGTCGCTGAACAGCAGGGCGCCGCACGACGACATCGTCCACACCGTCAAGGAGTGATCGGGATGGAAACCAGCGCCGTCATCATGCTCGTGATCGGTGGCCTCCTGCTGTGGGGCGGTGTCGCGGTCTCGGTGTTCCACTACCAGCGGGCCTCCCGCAAGGACACCGGCGCCTGAGGACCTGCCACCGCGTGGACTCGGTCACGGGCCTGGTTCACAGGTAGTAGCGTGAACGTCATGGCCGGCCGCGCATGTGTGGTGTTCGACAAGACACTCACCGACTACGACTTCGGGCCGAGGCACCCCATGTCGCCGGTGCGCGTCGACCTGACCATGCGCCTGGCCGACGAGCTCGGCGTGATCGCCGCGCCCGGCACCGAGGGCGTCGGGCTGCCGCAGGTCGCAGCGCCGGTGGCCGACGACGACCTGATTGCGCGGGTGCACTCCGGTGACCTGATCGAGGCCGTGCAGAAGATGAGCCGCGACCCGTTCCAGGTCGACGAGGCGCACGGGCTCGGCTCGGAGGACAACCCGACCTTCGAGGGGATGCACGCCGCGGCCGCGCACATCGTCGGGGCCTCGGTCGAGGCGGCCCGGCGGGTGTGGACCGGTCAGGTCGACCACGCCGCGAACATCACCGGCGGGCTGCACCACGCCATGCCGGGCAGGTCCAGTGGGTTCTGCATCTACAACGACGTCGCCGTGGCGATCCAGTGGCTGCTCGACAACGGGGCCGAGAAGGTGGCGTACGTCGACGTCGACGTCCACCACGGCGACGGCGTCGAGCGGGTGTTCTGGGACGACCCGCGGGTGCTGACGATCAGCATCCACGAGACCGGGCAGATGCTGTTCCCGGGCACCGGCTTCCCCCAGGACACCGGCGGCCCGAACGCTCCGGGCAGCGCGGTCAACGTGGCCCTTCCCCCCGGTACGGCGGACGCGGGCTGGCTGCGCGCCTTCCACGCCGTCGTGCCGCCGCTGGTCAGGGAGTTCGAGCCCGACGTGCTCGTCACCCAGCACGGCTGCGACTCCCACATCGAGGACCCGCTCGCGCACCTGATGCTCACCGTCGACGGCCAGCGGGCGGCGTACCTCGCGCTCCACGACCTGGCGCACGAGGTCTGCGACGGCAAGTGGGTGGCCACCGGGGGCGGCGGCTACGCCGTGGTCGACGTGGTGCCGCGCGCGTGGACCCACCTGCTGGCGATCGTCGGCGGCAAGCCGTTGGACCCGCACACGCCGACCCCCGAGGGGTGGCGCGACCACGTGCAGACGCTGCTCGGCCGGGTGGCGCCGTTCCGGCTCACCGACGGCCGCGAGCCGGCCTACCGGGACTGGTCCGGCGGCTACGACCCGGCCACCTGGCTGGACCGGGCGATCCACGCCACCCGCGAGGCGGCGTTCCCGCTGAACGGGCTGGACCACCACCCGTGGTGACGTCCGCGGTGCCCCGATGGGGCGCTATCAGGCCCACGGCGGCGTGTCTTCTGCGACACGCCGGGCGATAGGTAAAGAGTGTCCGAAAAGTCACCCCTTTCCCACGGGTAACTCTAGGCTCTATTCTCACCTAAGCACATACGTTGAGGTCTCCGGTGGGGAAGCCGGGGACGTGGTGTGCAGTGAAAGTGCGGTGCATGATGGCCTCAAACAACTCCGGAGACATCTCCGAAGTGAAGTTCCTGACGGTTGCCGAGGTGGCGACAGTCATGCGCGTCTCCAAGATGACCGTGTACCGCCTGGTGCACTCCGGCGAGCTGCCGGCCGTTCGGGTGGGACGATCGTTCCGGGTGCCCGAGGACGCCGTGAACGAGTACCTGCGCAAGAGCTTCTTCCAGACCGGCTGAGCTCGCGCAGCCTGAAACACGACAACGGTGGCGGTCCCGTGAGGGACCGCCACCGTCGTCGTTTCACGAGGGAGGGACCGGGGCGCCTGGGGGGTGTGCGGCGCCGTGCGCCCCCGGGGGGAGGGGGCCGATCCCGTGTGGACCGTGGGTCAGGGGCGGATGAAGTTGGCGGCGACCACCCAGCGCCCGTAGGCGTCCGGCGCCGCGCCGATGCCCAGGCGGGTGGACTTGCTGCTCAGCAGGACCGCGCGGTGTCCGGGGGACTCCATCCACATCCGGACGAGCTTGCGCGGGGCCATCGCGCCGCGGCCCAGGGTCTCGCCGGCGTACTGCGCGTTGCAGCGGTTCAGCACGTCGAGCATCGACTGGTGGAAGAACTCGTTGTTGCGGGCCAGGTAGCTCGCCCAGCTCTCGGCGCTGCTGTCGGCGCAGCCGGCGAACTTCAGCGGCCGGAGGCCGTGGTTGGCGCGGCGGAGGTTCACCAGGCGGTGCACGCGGCGCTCGTAGGTCTCAGGTGCGGCCAGCGCGGTCTTGACCGTCGCGACCACCGGCTGCGCGGTGACGGGCTGTACGGCGGTCGCCGGCGCCAGCGTGGCTCCGGAGGCGCCAATGGTGATCGCGGAGCTGGCCAGGGCCACCGCGGCGAGCCTGGCGAATGAGCGGGTGATCGTGCGCGGGCGCCGGACGCCGAATCCAGAAATGTCCATCGCTAAGGCCCCTCCCAAGGCCTCATGAGCGCGGCCGGGGCGGTCAGCGTTGTGCGGACCGGCTCGACCACGAACAGCTGGTCGTCCCCCTCCCAGGGGAGTGTTCCAGCGTGAACCACGTCGTAAACCTGCTGAACAGCGACAAGCTGTCCCGGACCCTCAGTATGCCCCCACATCTCCATGTTGTGAGCAAACCGTGGAAAAACTGTCCCCCAGGGTGATCTGGTACTGCTGTCATGAGTTGAGACGTGTTGATCATCGGTTCATGACGCGTCCGCCTTGAGCCCGCACCAAGCTTTACTCTGTGAGAGTCGGCGAGAGCGGCGCGATCTCGCCGGATCGACCGATTTCCTCAGCCCTGCACGCGGCAAGTAGGCTTGGCCCCTGCTGTCGCACCGGCGCACGTGCCGGAGTGAACGACTCAAGGCTCGAAAGGTCCACAGTGGGTTCTGTCATCAAGAAGCGCCGCAAGCGTATGGCGAAGAAGAAGCACCGCAAGCTGCTCAAGAAGACGCGCATCCAGCGTCGTCGTCAGGGCAAGTAAGCCCGGCCGACACCTGGCCGGAGCCTGCGAGGTGGACACCTGATGGGCCGCGTCGTTCTCGTCACCGGGGTCTCCGGGGACCTCGGTGGCAGGTTCGCGCGCCTGATCGCCGCCGACCCCGCCGTCGAGCGGGTGATCGGCGTGGACGTGGTGCCACCGCGCGGCGACATGGCCGGCGTCCGGTTCGTCCGGGCCGACATCCGCAACCCCGTGATCGCCAAGGTGATCGCCGGGGAGGGTGTCGACACCGTGGTGCACCTCAGCGTGATCGCCACCCCCGGCACCGCCGGCGGCCGCGCGTCGATGAAGGAGCTCAACGTCATCGGCACCATGCAGCTCCTCGCCGCCTGCCAGAAGGCGCCGGGGCTGAAGCGGCTGGTCGTGCGCTCCTCGACGGCGGTCTACGGCTCCTCGCCGCGCGACCCCGCCATGTTCACCGAGGACATGGCGCCCAAGCGCCTGCCCCGCTCCGGCTTCGCCAAGGACGTGGTCGAGGTGGAGGGTTACGTGCGCGGCTTCTCGCGCCGGCGCCCGGACATCGAGGTCACCATGCTGCGGGCGGCCAACACGGTCGGCCCCACCGTGAAGTCGCCCGTCTCGCAGTACTTCCGGCTGCCCGTCGTACCCACCGTGCTCGGGTTCGACGCTCGCCTGCAGTTCCTCCACGAGGACGACCTGCTCGGCGCGATCCGGCACGCGACGCTCGACGGCGTCCACGGCACCTTCAACGTCGCCGGCGACGGGATCCTGATGCTCTCGCAGGCGCTGCGCCGGCTCGGCAAGCCGTCGGTCCCGATGCCGTCGTTCGCGGTGAGCCAGGTCGGCTCGCTGGTCCGACAGTCCAGGGTGGCCGACTTCTCCCCCGAGCAGGTCGCCTACCTGACCTACGGCCGCGGAGTGGACACCACCCGGATGCGCACCGTGCTGAACTTCGAGCCTCGGCACACCACGGAGTCGGCGTTCGAGGACCTCCGCCGCGCGATGGGCCCCGGACCGATCTCGCCGCGCCGGGTCCAGGCCGTGGAGAACGCCGTGCACCAGGCCCTGGGAGGTGCCCGTGGCTGACGCCGAGATCATCCCGATCGGCACGCGAGGTCGCCCCGGTCGCGGCAGCGGCAGCGCGCGCCCGTCCGCCGCCGCCCGCAGCCTGGCCGCCGGCGGTGCGAAGACCACCCGCAAAGGCAAGCCCGCGGCGCCGGCGGAGGTCGAGGACCGGTCCGCGGCCGAGGATGCCGCTGCAGCCCCCTCCGACCCGGGTACGACGGGCATCGGCTCGCGCGTCGCGGGAGGCCGGCGCGGCGCATCGAAGCGTGCCGCCTCCGCGACAGCAGCGAAACCGGCAGCGAAGCCGGCGGCGAGCACCGCCGCAGACACCACCACCCCCGGCGAGCGTCAGGTCGACGAGCGCCCTGCCACGGGCAGCCGCGACACCGGCCGCCGGCCGGCAGACGCCGCCGCTCAGTCGGGCGGGACCGGCGTGGCAGGTCAGGACGAAGCCGTCACCGCGTCCGGCGCGGGGTCGGAGGCCGCCGCGTCCCCCACGACGCCGCGGGTCACGGCGCAGGACCGCGCGCTCGCCGACGGGATCCCCGTCGGTGACTGGCTCGCGGCGTTCAGCGTCGCGGCCAAGGAGATCTTCGGTGAGAGCTGGGAGCCGCGGCTGGCGGAGTTCCTGGCGTTCCTGCGGCGCAGGGTCACCGGCGACTACAGCGTCGACGAGTACGGCTTCGACGCCGAGGTCACCGAGCGCTTCTTCTACGCCGCGATCCGCCCGATCGCCGAGAAGTGGTTCCGGGTGGAGGTCCGCGGGGCCGAGAACATCCCGGCCGAGGGTGGCGCGCTGCTGGTGTCGAACCACTCGGGCACCGTCCCCGTGGACGGGCTGGTCACCGGGGTCAGCGTCCACGACCACACCGGTCGGCACCTCCGCCCGCTCGGTGCGGACCTGGTCTTCCGGTTGCCGATCGTCGGTGAGATCGCCCGCAAGGGCGGCGCCACGCTGGCCTGCAACGAGGACGCCGAGCGGATGCTGCGCGGGGGGGAGCTGGTCGGCGTGTGGCCGGAGGGCTTCAAGGGCATCGGTAAGCCCTACTCCGACCGCTATAAGCTGCAGCGCTTCGGCCGTGGCGGCTTCGTCTCCGCGGCGCTGCGCACGCAGGTGCCGATCATCCCGTGCTCGGTCGTCGGCGCGGAGGAGATCTACCCGCTGGTCGGCAACCTGCCGTCACTGGCCCGGCTGCTCGGGGTGCCCTACATCCCGATCACGCCGTTCTTCCCGCTGCTCGGTCCGCTGGGGCTGGTTCCGCTGCCGTCGAAGTGGCTGATCGAGTTCGGTGAGCCGATCCGGACCGACGCCTACGACGACGGCGCCGCCGACGACCCGATGCTGGTGTTCAACGTGACCGACCAGGTCCGGGAGACGATCCAGCAGACGTTGTACTCCCTGCTGATGCAGCGCCGCTCCGTGTTCCACTGAACGGCCCGCCCGGGAGAAGAACGTCCGTCGGGGCCGGGCAAGCGCCGGGCGCCGCACAGCCACCGGTACGGCCAGCGAACCTGCTCAACCGCCGGCGCGACCGAGGAACCTGCTCAGACGGAGTCGGGAGGCCTGCTCAGATCTGAGTCTGACCGGCGTACCTCGGCGGGACATTGCCGCGCCCGCTGTCGCAACCGCTCATCTGACCTGTTGTGACGTCGAATCCGGCGTCGGGGCTGTCACAACAGGTCATCTGAACGATTGTGGCGGCGAGACTGGCGCCGGGGCTGTCACAACAGATCATCTGAACGATTGTGACGTCGAACCCGGCGCCGGTGGTGGCTGTGGGTCGCGCAGCGTCAGGATCGCCGCGCTGAGCCGTCCGGCGCGGATCCGGGTCAGCGGCCGACGCGACCGGCTGCTCCGACGCCGGGACGGCAGGTCAGGGAAGCAGGCCGTCGCCGTCGAGGTCGGGCAGCAGAGTCTCGACGACGCCGTTCAGGCTGTCGGTGAGGTCCTCGGTGAGCTGCTCGACGGGGCCCTTGGGGTCGTCCTGCTTGCTGGTGGTGCCGCCGCCCTCGAGCCCGGGCAGCAGGGTGGGCCAGGTCTCCGGCTCCCACGAGGGCGTCGGCATCCCGGTCGGGGCGGCGTCCGGCGACGCCGTGGCGGACGGCTGGCTCGACGGCCGACCCTCGGCGCTTGCGGTGGGGGCCGAGCGCGGACCGGTCAGGCCCTTGGAGACGACCACCGGGTGGTTGTTGTCGAGGGTCCGCTCGGAGGCCAGCGCGAGAGCGCGGTCCACCTCGGCGCGGGCGAGGAGGATGTCGGGGACCTCGACCACCGGTGCGTCGGCGGCGCAGGTGCTGCACAGCTCGGTGGCCTCGAGGTCGATGTCGTGCAGGGTGATCGCGGCCGCGGCGAGGTCGCCCTGGGCGGACGCGGGCACGTCGCCGGCCAGCTGCCGGAGCGTGTCGATCCCGTCTCGGGCGAAGCCACGCACCGCGACGATCGCCTCGGGGTCGCCGGTCTCGCGGTAGGAGTCGAACATCAGGTCGGCGCCCTCGACGGCCGAGGCGGTGAACTCGGCCAGCGTCTCGGGCACCCGCGGCTCGGCCTGGGCGGTGTCGGCGACCAGCAGCCCCTCGACCTCGACGAGCCGGTCGGAGGCCTGGCTGAGCAGGTCCTTGCCCTTGCCGGCCGGGCTCACGTTGAGCTGGGCCTCGGCTCGCTCGATGCCGCGCTTGATCGGGTAGAGCGCGTCGCCCGGCAGTGAGCTCTGCGCGGCGGCGGCCATGGTCGTCGTACCGCCGATAAGGACGAACGCGGAGGCGGCGGCAACCAGTCGGCGCTCGCGACGGCCGCGCTCGCGGGCGGGCAGCAGCAGGTTGGAGCTCTCGGGCCGCAGCACCGTCTCGGCCTCGGCCATCAGCCGCTCGCGCAGGTCGGCGGAGAACTCCGCGCGGGGAGTGGCGGGCTCGTGCGAGCGCAGCGCGCCGACCACGGCGAGCAGGGACTCGGTCTCGGGCGTGAGGGAGCGACGGCTCGGGGAGTCACCGCCGTCCACAGCGGCGGCGAACTCCTCGGCGCTCCGTCGCGCCTGGAACAAGGAGGTCATCGAGCTCGTCCTGTCAGTGTCTGTCGTTGGTCGTGGCCGGTCACGACGTACAACGACCTACCGGACGTCAAGGTTACGGGGCGTGACACAGCACACGCTTGACATCCGCGGAGCGCGCCGGGGCTGCTCATCGCAGGCCTTCGGGCAGGAGCTTGGCGAGGTTGCGGACCCCCCGCAGCTGGAGCTGCTTGACCGCGCCGTCGCTGCGGCCGAGCACCTTCGCGGTCTCGGCGATCGACAGGCCCTGCAGGAAGCGCATGATCAGGCACTCCTGCTGCTCGGCCGGGAGCTGCCCGAGCGCGCTGAGGAGCGCCTCGTTGGTCAGCGAGGCGAGGACGGCGTGCTCGGGACCGTCGGTGGCCGAGTCGTGGGCGCCCATGTCCTCGGTGGCGAACTCGAGGCGGGTGCGGCCGGCCTTGTAGTGGTCGGCGGTCAGGTTGCGGGCGATGGTCATCAGCCAGGCGCCGAAGTCCTTGCCCTGCCACTTGAACGAGCTCATGCTGCGCAGCGCGCGGAAGAAGGTCTCCGACGTGAGGTCCTCGGCCAGGGCGACCGAGCCCACGCGGTAGTACACGAAACGGTAGACCGACGAGTGGTAGTGGTCGTAGAGCATCCCGAACGCCTCGGAGTCGCCGCCGCGGGCGAGCTCGACGAGGGCGATCAATCGCGAGGCCTCGGCCTCGTCGGCCTCGGAGGACGCCGCGAGGTCGGAGTCGTCGCCCGGCGGCAGCGTGCTCGGCGTGGTGTAGTCGAGGGCCTCCGACATCAGCCAGGACGAGGCGGCCGACCCAACTCCCGAGAAACCGGACATCTGGGTGCATACGATCGCGGGGGCGGGGTAGAGGACATCCGCCACAGCCAGGCGCAGCGCGTGCAGACCACGCGCGACGTCAGCACTGCGCGTGAACATCGAAACGCTCTCCCTCGTCGGCCCTCGAGGCTCCCCGTCGGCGCGGAGCCGGCTCCCCCTGGATCAGCCCCCCAGGCTAGAGGGGGCTGGTGGCTTTGTGAACCCGTCTGTAACTCGCAGTTGCACCTGTGGGGGAGTGTTCCCCGTCACACAGTGTGCCAAACCATCACCGCACTTTGCGACGAATGGCCACACCTGCGGCAATGCTCCCGCTTGCCGCCCCGGCGACCGCGGCGGCGAAGAGACCGGCCCGCGCCGCCTTGCGGCCGGTGCGGTAGTCGCGGACCCGCCAGCCGTTGGCCCGGGCGTGGTCGCGCAGCCGGGAGTCGGGGTTGACCGCACAGGGGTCGCCGACCATGGAGAGCATCGGCAGGTCGTTGTAGGAGTCGGAGTACGCCGAGCACCGCGCCAGGTCCAGCCCCTCCCGCTCGGCCAGCGCGCGCACCGCCTCCCCCTTGGCGGGGCCGTGCAACATCTCGCCGACGAGCCGGCCGGTGTAGACCCCGTCGACGTGCTCGGAGACCGGGCCCAGCGCTCCGGTGAGGCCGAGCCGGCGGGCGATGATGTTGGCGATCTCGATCGGGGCGGCGGTGACCAGCCACACCCGCTGGCCCTGGTCGAGGTGGAGCTGCGCGAGTGCCCGGGTGCCTGGCCAGATCCGACGGGCCATCGCCTCCTCGAAGATCTCCTCGCCGAGCGCCTCGAGCTCCTCGACGCGGTGGCCCTTGATGAAGTTGAGCGCCGACGCGCGGGCCTCGGCGACGTGCTCGGGGTCCTCGATGCCCACCACCCGGAAGTACGCCTGCTTCCAGGCCGCGCCCAGGATCTCCCGGGTGGTGAAGAACTTGCGGCGGTGCAGCCCCTTGGCCAGGTGGTAGATCGACGCGCCCTGCATGATCGTGTTGTCGACGTCGAAGAACGCGGCGGCCGTCGGGTCCGGCGGCACGGTCAGCGCGGTCTCCACCTCGGCCGCCGCGGCGGCCGCCTCGCCGGCGAGCACGGAGCGGTTGCGCAGGTCGGTGGGCCGGGAGCCGCGGCCCCGGTGCCGTCTGTTGTGCTGGGCCCGGTTCACGAACGTCACCCTAGTGTCAGCCGGTACGACGGTCACCTGGCCGACCAGCGGCAGGGCCCTCGGATCCGTCATGTCCGTTGTGGGAGACTCGCGACGTGACAGCAGCCTCCAACCTGGCCGACCTGCTCGCTCAGGCGGCGCTGGAGAGTCCCGACTCGGTGGCGTTCACCGAGTCGGCGACCGGACGCCGGGCGACCTGGGCGGCCGTGGACGCCGAGGCCGACCGGGTCGCGCGAGGCCTCTCCGAGCTCGGCCTGGTCGCCGGCCAGCGGGTGATGATCGCCCTGCCGAACCGGATCGAGTTCGTCGCCGCCTACCTCGGTGCCCTGCGGGCGCGGCTGGTCGCGGTGCCGGTCAACCCCCGCTCGGCCACCGGCGAGCTGGTCCGGATGCTCGCCGACTGCGCGGCCCGCGTCGTGATCGCCGACCTCAGCACGGTCACCACCGTGCGCCAGGCGGTCGCCGGGCTGGAGGACGCGCTGGTCGGCGCCGACGAGGAGCTGCTCGCCCGGGTGTCGGTGCCCCACGTCGTGGTCGCCTCGGCGCCCGCGCTGCCCGGCGAGACCGGGTTCGCCGACCTCGGCTCCGGTGACGTCCGGGTCCCGCCCACGCCGGAGGACCCCGAGGCGCTCGCGGTGCTGCTCTACACCAGCGGCACTTCCGGACGCCCGCGCGCCGCGATGCTCAGCCACCGCGCGCTGGTGGCCAACATCGAGCAGGCCGCGGCGGTCCAGCCCGCGCTGATCCACAGCGACGACGTCGTGCTCGGCGTGCTGCCGCTGTTCCACGTCTACGGTCTCAACGCGGTGCTCGGGCAGGTCCTGCGGCAGCGGGCGCGGATGGTGCTCGCCGAGGGCTTCGACGCCGAGCGCACCCTGGCCCTGATCGAGGACGAGGCGGTGACCGTCGTACCGGTCGCGCCGCCGGTGTTCGCCTACTGGCGGGGGACCGACGGCCTCAAGGACCGGCTCCGCAGCGTCCGCGTGGTGCTGTCGGGCTCCGCGCCGCTGGCGCCGGAGCTGGTCGCCGACTTCGAGGACCGGGCCGGGGTCACGGTGCACCAGGGCTACGGGCTGACCGAGGCGGCGCCGGTGGTCACCTCGACCCAGTGCAGCGCCCACCCCAAGCCGGGCTCGGTCGGTGCCGCACTGCCCGGCATCGAGCTCCGCCTGGTCGACGACACCGGGCGTGAGCCCGACGGCGAGGACCCCGGCGAGATCCACATCAAGGGTGCGAACCTGTTCTCCGGCTACTGGCCCGACGGCCGGGACGGTCCGGCCGACGACGGCTGGTGGGCCACCGGTGACGTCGGCTTCCTCGACGCCGACGGCGACCTGTTCCTCGTCGACCGGCTCAAGGAGCTGGTGATCGTCTCCGGGTTCAACGTCTACCCGGTCGAGGTCGAGGACGTGATCTCCGAGCTCGACACGGTCGCCGAGGCCGCGGTGATCGGGGTCGAGGACGAACGCAGCGGCGAGGCGGTCGTGGCCTACGTCCGCGGCGTCCCCGGCACCTCGCTGACCGCCGCGGAGCTGGCCGAGCAGGTGCGCGAGCACTGCGCGGTGCGGCTGGCGCGGTTCAAGCAGCCGAGCGTGGTGCATGTCGTCGACGAGCTGCCGCACACCGTCACCGGGAAGGTCGCCAAGGGGCGGCTTCGGGCCACCGAACGCCGCCGGCACCTGGGGCTGCTCGAATGAGCGGCAACACCGACCCGGCGCCGACCGAGCTCGGCGAGACGCCGCCGCGGGTGCTGCTGTACGCCAAGCCCGGGTGCCACCTGTGCGACGACGCCCGCGCGGTGATCGCCGCGGTGTGCGCCGAGCTCGGCGAGAGCTTCGACGAGGTCGACATCACCACCTCACCGGACCTGATGCGCGAGTTCGGCGAGCAGATCCCGGTGACCTTCGTCGACGGGCAGCAGCACGACTTCTGGCGGGTCGACGCCGGACGGCTCCGCGCCGCGCTCGTCTAGACCTCCCGGGAGGTCCCGGGACCCCGAATCAAGTGAGACAGGTCACCTGTGCTAGGGACCAAAGGCCCTCGGTTTGTTCCCACGTTCACAAACTCCTAAAGTGAGCCACGCCGCCGGGCAGTGCGACCCGAGAGACGGGTGAGTGTGCGCCTCGGCGGGTTCAGGAGAGTCGTGACCCCAGCGCGCAGCAACCACAACGGCACCACCCCCGACGGGGGTGCCGGCGCAGGTGCGTCGCGGTCGGAGTCCCGGGCCTCGGAGCGGGGCATCCCCGAGGCCACCGTCGCCCGGCTCCCGGTCTACCTCCGGGCGCTGATCAGCCTCGCCGAGCGCGGCATCGCGACCTGCTCCAGCGAGGAGCTCGCAGCAGCCGCCGGGGTGAACAGCGCCAAGCTGCGCAAGGACCTGTCCCACCTCGGCTCCTACGGCACCCGCGGGGTCGGGTACGACGTGGAGTACCTGCGCTACCAGATCGCCCGCGAGATCGGGGTGACCCAGGACTGGGCCGTCGTGATCGTCGGGATCGGAAACCTCGGCCACGCGCTCGCCGACTACAGCGGCTTCACCTCCCGCGGCTTCCGGGTGGTGGCCCTCCTCGACAGCGACCCCGCGCGGATCGACGAGCCGGTCGGCGCGATGCGGATCCGCCACGTCGACGAGCTCGAGCAGGTCGTCGAGGAGCACGGGGTCGCGATCGGCGTGATCGCCACCCCCGCCGTGGCCGCGCAGGGCGTGTGCGACCGGCTGGTCGCCGCCGGGGTCACCAGCATCCTCAACTTCGCGCCCGCGGTGCTCGCGGTGCCCGACGGGGTCGACGTGCGCAAGGTCGACCTGTCCATCGAGCTGCAGATCCTCGCCTACCACGAGCAGCGCAAGGCGCTCAGCGCGTCGCCCGCGACCGGACTGGCCCAGGTGGGTGAGCCGGCGTGAGCGTCCTCGTCGTGGGTGTCTCCCACAAGACCGCCCCGGTCGCCGTGCTCGAGCAGCTCGCGCTCGACAGCGACGCGATCGGCAAGCTGATCCAGGACGTCGCCGACTGCGACCACGTGCTCGAGGCGACCGCGCTCGCGACCTGCAACCGGGTGGAGATCTACGCCGAGGTCGACCGGTTCCACGGCTCGGTGGAGACGGTCTCCCGGCTGCTGTGCGACCGCTCCGACCACCGCCCCGAGGACATCGTCCCGCACCTGTACGTCCACTACGACGACGGCGCGGTCTCGCACCTGTTCAACGTCGCCTCCGGCCTGGACTCGATGGTCGTCGGTGAGGGCCAGATCCTCGCCCAGACCCGGGAGGCGCTGAAGGTCGGCCAGGAGGTCGGCACCGTCGGCCCGGCGCTCAACGTGCTGTTCCAGCAGGCGCTGCGCGTCGGCAAGCGCGCCCACGCCGAGACCGACATCGACCAGGCCGCACCCTCCCTGGTGACCGCGGCCCTCGACCGCGCCGTCGAGCACGTCGGGCCGGTGGCAGGCAAGCGGGTCGTGGTCGTCGGGGCCGGCGCGATGGCCTCCCTCGCGGTCTCCACGGTCGCGCGGCTCGGTGCCGCCGACGTGGTGGTCGCCAACCGCACCGACGCCCACGCCGAGCGCTTGGCCACCCAGTACGACGGTCGCGTGGTCGCGCTCCCCGACCTCGACAAGGAGATCGGCAACGCCGACATCCTCGTCTCGTGCACCGGCGCCGCCGGCGTGGTGCTGTCGCTCGGCCAGATCGCGGCGGCTCGCAACCACGCCACCCAGCCGCTCGCCGTGCTCGACCTCGCGCTGCCCCACGACGTCGACCCCGCCGTCGCCGAGCTGCCCGGCATCTCCCTGGTCGGCCTGGCCCGGCTCGCCGAGGAGCTGCACGACGGGCCGACCGGATCCGACGTCGCGGCCGTCAAGGACATCGTCCAGCAGGAGATCAGCGCCTTCCTCGCCGCACGCCGCTCGGCCAGCGTCACCCCGACCGTGGTCGCCCTGCGCACCATGGCGACCGGGGTGGTCGAGGCCGAGGTGGACCGGCTGCTGACCCGGCTTCCCGACCTCGACCCGCACATCCGCGCCGAGGTGGAGCTGGCCGTCCGCCGCGTCGCCGACAAGCTCCTGCACCAGCCGACGGTGCGCGTGAAGGAGCTCGCCAACGAGACCGGCGCGATCTCCTACGCCGCCGCCCTGGCCGAGCTGTTCGCGCTCGACTCCCAGGCCGTCGCTGCCGTGACCCGCGCGGAGGGCCCGAAATGACCCAGCAGACCATGGCGTCGACCGACGCCGCCACGACACCGCTGCGCGTCGGCACCCGGGCCTCGCTGCTGGCCCGGACCCAGAGCGAGACGGTCGCCGCCGCCCTGCGCGAGGCGCTGGACCGTGAGGTGGTCCTCGTCGAGGTGACCACCGAGGGCGACGTGTCCGCGGCTCCGCTGGCCTCGATGGGGGGTGCCGGCGTGTTCGTCAGCGCACTGCGTGAGGCGCTGCTGCGCGGCGAGGTCGATGTCGCGGTCCACTCGCTCAAGGACCTGCCGACCGACCCGTGCGAGGGCATCGCGCTGGCCGCCGTACCCGTGCGTGAGGACCCGCGCGACGTGGTCGTCGCCCGCGACGGCCTCACCCTCGGCGAGCTGCCGGTCGGCTCGCGGGTCGGCACCGGCTCGCCCCGCCGGGCCGCCCAGCTGGCCGCGCTCGGCATGGGCCTGGAGATCGTCGACATCCGCGGCAACGTGGACACCCGGATCGGCAAGGTGACCTCCGGCGAGCTCGACGCCGTCGTGCTCGCCCGCGCCGGGCTCGCGCGCATCGGACGCCTGGAGAAGGTGACCGAGGTGCTCGACCCCCTGCAGATGCTCCCCGCACCCGGGCAGGGTGCACTGGCAGTGGAGTGCCGCAGCGACGAGGAGTTCCTCGTCGACCAGCTGCGGCTCTCCCTGGACGACGACCGCACCCGCGCAGCCGTGACGGCTGAGCGGACCGTGCTCAACGCGCTGGAGGCCGGCTGTTCGGCCCCGGTCGGAGCCCTCGCCGAGGTGGCCGAGGGCGACGACGGCGACGAGCTCTGGATCCGTGCGGTCGCCCTGGCGTACGACGGCGCCGTCGCCGTACGACGCTCCGCCACCGGCACACCCGACGACGCTGTCGGAGTGGGCCAGCGCCTCGCAGCAGAGATGCTCGACGAGGGCGCCGACACGCTCATCACCGAGCAGGTGTCATGACCGCACGGCCGACCACGAACAGCAAGAAGGCGACAGTGAGCAAGACCGCGACCAAGTCCGCTGCGAACCCCCGAGCCACCGAGGCGAAGTCCGTGTCCAAGAAGTCCGTCACCACCCCTGCCAAGGCCGACGTGCAGCCCAAGCCGTCGGCGCCGGTCGGGTACGTCTCCTTCGTCGGCAGCGGCCCCGGCGACCCCGAGCTGCTGACCGTGCGGGCCGCCGACCTGCTGCGCGAGGCCGACGTCGTGATCACCGAGGTCCCCTCGCACGCCGAGCTGGTCCGCTCCTGCCTCGGGCTGCCCGAGCCGCGGACGGTCGTCGACGAGGACGGCAACGAGACCGTCGAGCACGTCGGCCCCGAGATCATCGACGGCGGCTTCGGCACCGACGGCCAGCCGCTCACCCACGCCGCCCGCGCCAAGGTGGTCGTCAAGGCCGCCAAGAGTGGCCGCCGGGTCGTGCGTCTGATGGCCGGCGACCCGTTCGTCTACGCCTCGGGCCCCGAGGAGGCGCAGGCCTGCGTGAAGGCCGGCATCGCGTTCGAGATCGTGCCCGGCGTCTCCTCGGTGACCGCGGTCCCCGCCTACGCCGGCATCCCGCTGACCACCAGGAACAACCGCGAGGTCGCGGTGGTCACCTGCGGTGAGACGAAGGTCGACTGGACGCAGTACGCCGACAACCGGACCCTGGTGCTGCTCTCGGCGGTGAACTCCATCGCCGACATCGCCAAGGCGCTCGTCGCCGCGGGCCGCTCCGCGGACTGCCCCGTGTCGATGACCCGGGTCGGCACCACGACCGAGCAGTCCACCGTGGTCTCGACGCTGGGCAACATCGCCGCCGACGCCCGCGCGGCGAAGATGACCCCGCCGGCGATCACCGTGGTCGGTGACGTGGTCGACCTGCGCACCACGCTGTCGTGGTTCGAGACCAAGCCGTTGTTCGGCTGGCGGGTCCTCGTGCCGCGCACCAAGGAGCAGGCCGGCACGCTGTCCTCGCGCCTGCGCGGCTACGGCGCGGTGCCCGAGGAGGTGCCGACGATCTCGGTCGAGCCGCCGCGCAACCCGCAGCAGATGGACAAGGCCGTGCGCGGCCTGGTCGAGGGCCGCTACGAGTGGATCGCGTTCACCTCGGTCAACGCCGTGCGTGCGGTTCGCGAGAAGTTCGACGAGTACGGCCTGGACGCCCGGGCCTTCTCCGGCCTCAAGATCGCCGCCGTCGGCGAGAAGACCGCCGCCGCGATCGCGGACTGGGGTCTGCGCGCGGACCTCATGCCGTCGGGCGAGCAGTCCGCGCGCGGTCTGGTCGAGGACTGGCCGCCGTACGACGAGGTGCTCGACCCGATCAACCGGGTGTTCCTGCCTCGCGCCGACATCGCGACCGAGACCCTGGTCGCGGGCCTGGTCGAGCTCGGCTGGGAGGTCGACGACGTCACCGCCTACCGGACCGTGCGGGCCACCCCGCCGCCGGCGCCGACCCGTGAGGCGATCAAGACCGGCAAGTTCGACGCGGTCGTGTTCACCTCCTCCTCCACGGTGCGCAACCTGGTCGGGATCGCCGGCAAGCCACACGCCTCCACCGTGATCGCGGTGATCGGCCCGGCCACGGCGAAGACCGCCGAGGAGCACGGTCTGCGGGTCGACGTGCTCGCGCCGTCGCCGTCCGCGGAGGTGCTCGCCGACGCGCTCGCCGACTTCGGTGCGGCCCGGCGGGCCTCGTTGATCGAGGCCGGCCAGCCGGTGACCAAGCCGTCCGAGCGGCGTCCGTCGGCCCGGCGCAAGGCCACCTGAGGTGGGTTACCCCGAGGTCCGGCCGCGGCGGCTGCGCCGTACCCCGGCCCTGCGCCGGCTGGTCGCCGAGACCGCCGTGGAGGCCCGGCAGCTCGTGCTGCCGGTGTTCGTCCGCGAGGGCGCGACCGAGCCGGTGCCGATCGGCTCGATGCCCGGGGTCGTGCAGCACAGCCGTGACTCGCTGCGGCGTGCGGCGGCCGAGGCGGCCTCGCTCGGGCTGGGCGGGATCATGCTGTTCGGGGTGCCGGAGTCCAAGGACCCCACCGGCTCGTGCGGGGTGGACCCCGAGGGGATCCTCAACGTCGCGATCCGCGATGTCGTCGCCGAGGTCGGTGACGCGCTGCCGGTGATGGCCGACCTGTGCCTCGACGAGTTCACCGACCACGGGCACTGCGGCGTGCTGCGCTCCGACGGCTCGGTCGACAACGACGCGACGCTGGAGATCTACGCCGAGATGGCCGTCGCCCAGGCCGCGGCCGGGGTCGACGTGGTCGGCCCGAGCGGGATGATGGACGGCCAGGTCGGCGTGGTCCGCGAGGCGCTCGACGCCGCCGGCCACCAGGACGTCGCGATCCTGGCCTACTCCGCGAAGTACGCGTCTGCCTTCTACGGGCCGTTCCGCGAGGCGGTCGGCTCCTCCCTGAAGGGCGACCGGCGGACCTACCAGCAGGACCCCGCCAACGGGCTCGAGGGTGTGCGTGAGGCGATGCTCGACGTCGCCGAGGGTGCCGACATGGTGATGGTGAAGCCCGCGATGGGCTACCTCGACGTGCTCCGCGCCGTCGCGGAGGCGGTGGACGTGCCGGTCGCGGCCTACAACGTCTCCGGCGAGTACGCCATGGTCGAGGCGGCCGCCGCGAACGGGTGGATCGACCGCGAGGCGGCGATCCTCGAGTCGCTGCTGTCGATCCGCCGCGCCGGCGCCGACATCGTGCTCACCTACTGGGCCGCCGAGGCCGCCTCGCTCCTGCACCGCTGAGCGGCTGCTGGCCGCGGGGCGGTCACTTCCCAAGCGCTGTGGACGCATCCACCGTGGCCTGCCGCGTGTGGAGCGTCCATAACCCCGCGTTACACGGAGGTGGGTGGGGGAAGCGATGAGCCCCCGGCCCGGGCGGGCAGGGGGCTCATGCCGGAGGAGGAGTAAGTCGTTCAGGGGCGGTGGTCTCGAGACGCTCGCTTCGCTCGCTCCTCAACCACCGAAGGGTCAGTCGCCGAGCAGACCGCCGGTGAGGCCACCGAGCAGGTCACCGAGGCTGGCCTGCACCGAGCTGAGGCCGTTGGCCAGCACGGCGTTGGCGCAGGCGGTGAGCCCACCGAGTGCGTCGAGCTCCGCGGCGGTGAAGTTCGCCTGACAGGTCGCCTTGGCCTGGTCGAGCGCGCTCACCGTGTTGTCCACGGTGTCCTCCACGCCGCCGACGGTGTCCTCGACGGTCTCCTTGACGGTGTCGGTGACCTTCTTGACCGGGTCGTCGCCGCCGGGCTGGTCGACCGGGGGGGTGCCGGGGTCCTGGGCACCCCCACCGTCGCCCGCCGTGCTCTCCGAGCCGCCGCGGCCGCTGGTGCCGCCGCCGTCGGCTCCGCCACGGGTCTTCTTCTTCGCGCCGCCACGAGCCGGGTCCTTCTTCTTGCCGGCCGGGGCGACGGCGGAGTCGCCGTAGTCGGGGGTGAGGATGGTGCTCGTCGCGACGCCGTTGGGCACCGAGGAGTAGTCACCCTCGAGGTAGGCGTTCATGATCGAGATGACGAGGTCGACGTACTCCTCGCTGTGGTTGTAGCGGTAGACGGCCGCCTTCTGGCCGCCGTACGTCGAGAGGTCCTCGTCACCGGAGCAGAGGTACACCGCGGTGGCGAGCGCCGCGTCGTCGATGTCCTGCGGGTCGCGCACGCCGTCGCCGTCACCGTCGACGCCGACGATGGTCCAGGTCTGCGGGATGAACTGCATCGGGCCGACCGCGCGGTCGAAGACCTGGTCGTTGTCGAACTGGCCCACGTCGGAGTCGCGGATCTCGGCCGTGCCGTTGGACCCGTCGAGCGCGATGCCGTAGATGCCCGGACGGCTCTTGCCGTCCTCGCCGAGGATGTTGCCGCCGAACCGTCCGTGGTCGGACTCGACCCGGCCGATCGCCGCGACCAGCTGCCAGGTGAGGTTGCAGGACTTGTCGGCGGAGTTGATCACCTGCTCGGCGCGCTGGTAGGCGGCGAGCGCGGCCGACGGGATGCCGTTGGTCGACGCGCTGGCGATCACGCTCTCGGCCGCCCCGGCGGGGACACCGGGCGCGATCGAGCCGGGCCGGGACATGCTCGCCGGCGCCTTGATCGCCTGGTCGGGGATGCTGGTGCCGTCGGGGAGGGTGGTCGTCTCGTCCTGGGTGGTGGCGCTGGCCGACGAGCTCACCGCCAGGCTGGTGGTCCAGGCACCCGAGAGCAGCGCCAGCGGCACGAGCGCCGTGGCCTTCTGCCACGTGGTCAGTCGCTTGTGAGACACGGTCCCTCTCCCCATTTCCGAATCAACCCACCCAGGTGGTGCAACGTCTACCCGGGATCTCCCTCTCGCACACCTCAACGACGCTGCGGGTGTGAGGTTACGCACGAGTAAGGGTCGCCGCGCCGGGCGCCGGCCCCTCGTCGCTCCCGGCTCCTCCTCCATGAGACGGCCTCGTCTTTACCTTATGACGCCGACTGTCCGGATTGTCGCCGAACGCTGCCACGAGGAAGGGACCAATGTAGAACAAGTTCTAGTCTTGCGCCAGGGTCCGGCCCGGGGGCTGGGTTCGTCCGGCCGCGCAGCCTCGGGGACAATGGCTCGGTGACCCACCTCGACACCAGTGCCTCGGCCGCCCTGTTCGCACGCGCCTCGGCCGTGACGCCGGGCGGCGTGAACTCCCCGGTGCGGGCGTTCAACGCCGTCGGTGGCACCCCGCGGTTCATCGAGCGCGCACATGGCGCCTACCTCGTCGACGTCGACGGCAACGAGTACGTCGACCTGGTCGCCAGCTGGGGCCCGATGCTGCTCGGCCACGCCCACCCCGAGGTGCTCGCCGCGGTCGGCGAGGCGGTCGCCCGGGGCACGTCGTACGGCACCCCCACCCGCCCGGAGGTCGAGCTCGCGGAGGAGATCGTCGCGCGCACCGCCGTGGAGAAGGTCCGGTTCGTCTCCTCCGGCACCGAGGCCACGATGTCGGCGATCCGGCTGGCGCGCGGGTTCACCGGCCGGGAGCTGGTCGTGAAGTTCTCCGGCTGCTACCACGGACACGTCGACTCGCTGCTCGCCTCCGCAGGGTCCGGGCTGGCCACCCACCGCGACGAGGCCTTCTCCCTTCCCGGTACGCCGGGCGTCCCGGCCGCCTCCACCGCGGCCACGATCGTGCTGCCCTACAACGACAAGGCCGCCGTCGAGGCCGCCTTCGCCGAGCACGGCGAGCAGATCGCCTGCCTGATCACCGAGGCCGCCGCCGGCAACATGGGCGTCGTGCCGCCCGAGCCCGGCTTCAACGCCTTCCTCGCCGACATCTGCAAGCGGCACGGCGCGCTGTTCGTCAGCGACGAGGTGATGACCGGCTTCCGAGTCAGCCGGCAGGGCCAGTGGGGCCGCGACGGCGCCGTCGAGGGCTGGCGTCCGGACCTGATCACCTTCGGCAAGGTGATGGGTGGCGGTTTCCCGGCGGCCGCGTTCGGCGGCCGGGCCGACGTGATGAGCCACCTCAGCCCCGAGGGACCGGTCTACCAGGCCGGGACCCTGTCGGGGAACCCCGTCGCGACGACCGCGGGTCTGACCACGCTGCGCCTGGCGACCGACGACGTCTACGCCCACCTCGACAAGACCTCCGAGCGGCTGCAGTCCGCCGTCGCCGACGCGCTGACCGAGGCCGGCCTCCCGCACCTGATCCAGAGCGCCGGGAACATGTTCAGCGTCTTCTTCGTCGAGGAGGACGTGACCGCGGTGCCGAACTTCGAGGTGGCCTCCACCCAGCGCACCGACCGGTTCAAGGCGTTCTTCCACGCGATGCTCGACCAGGGCGTGTACCTGCCGCCGAGCGCGTTCGAGGCGTGGTTCCTCTCCGCCGCCCACGACGAGCAGGCGCTGGAGCGGATCGTGGAAGCACTCCCGGCCGCGGCCCGCGCCGCAGTCGCCGTCCCCGACCCCCAGGGAGCCTGAGTGAAGACCGTCGTCCACCTCCTCCGTCACGGTGAGGTGCACAACCCGACCGGCATCCTCTACGGGCGCCGGCCCGGGTTCCACCTGTCCGACCTCGGTGGCCGGATGGCGCAGCGGGTCGCCGACTCCGTAGCGCACCGCGACATCACCCACGTCGTCTCCTCCCCGCTCGAGCGCGCGCAGGAGACGGCCGCGCCGCTGGCCGCCGCGCGCGGTGTCGAGATCGCCACCGACCCGCGGGTGATCGAGTCGACCAACGTCTTCGAGGGCGAGCGCTTCGCCGGTGGCGCCGGCGTGCTGCGCCAGCCGCGGACGTGGGTGCACCTGTGGAACCCGTTCCGGCCGTCGTGGGGCGAGCCCTACAAGGATGTCGTCGCCCGGATGCTCGCCGGGGTGTACGACGCCCGCGACGCCGCGCTGGGCCACGAGGCGGTGATCGTCTCCCACCAGCTGCCGATCTGGATCACCCGGCTGCACCTGGAGGGCCGGTCCTTCCTGCACGACCCGCGGCGCCGCCAGTGCACGCTGTGCAGCCTGACCTCGCTCACCTTCGACGGGGACCGGCTCACCACGGTGTCCTACTCCGAGCCCGCCGCGGACATGCTGCCGCTGAAGGACCGCAAGGCGCCGTTCTCCGCCGGGGGAGCGCCCGAGGAGAACAAGCCGCCGGCCGCGGGGGCCTGAGCCTTGCCGACCGCACCCCACCGGCGGCGGGCCGCCGCTCTCGCCGCCGCGCTGCTCACGACCGCCGCACTGGCCGGCTGCTCCAACGACGAGGTCGGCAGCTCCGGCGACGCCGGCTTCGTCTCCGGCAAGGGGATCATCACCCGGCTGCCCGCGGCCGACCGGGCCGAGCCGGGTGAGGTGTCCGGGGAGACCCTCGAGGGCGAGCCGATCTCGCTGGCCGACTACGAGGGCAAGACCGTGGTGGTCAACGTCTGGGGCTCCTGGTGCGCACCGTGCCGGGCCGAGGCGCCCGAGCTCGTCGCGGCCTCGGAGGAGCTCGCCGACGACGGCGTGGAGTTCCTCGGGATCAACTCGCGCGACCTCGACCGGGCGGCGGCGCAGGCCTTCCAGCGCCGGTTCGAGGTGCCCTACCCGAGCATCTACGACCAGCAGGGCCGCACGCTGCTCGCCTTCCGCGGCACGCTGAGCCCCAACGCGATCCCCAGCACGGTGGTCATCGACGACCAGGGCCGGGTGGCGGCCAGCGTGATCGGCGAGGTCACCAAGGCCACCCTGGTCGGGCTGGTCGAGGACGTCATCGCGGGGGAGGGCTGATGGCCCCGATGGACATCGGCGACTGGTTCGCGAGCACCGCGCTGTCCGGCTCGCTGCTGCTCGCCGTGCCGGTCGCCCTCGTCGCCGGCGTCGTGTCGTTCTTCTCCCCGTGCGTGGTGCCGCTGCTGCCCGGCTACCTCTCCTACGCGACCGGCCTCTCGGGTGCCGACCTCGAGTCGGCGCACCGCGGCCGGATGGTGGCCGGCACCAGCCTGTTCGTGCTCGGGTTCTCCGCGGTCTTCGTCGCGCTGGGCACCGCCTCGGGTGCGCTCGGCGACCTGCTGTGGGAGTACTCCCGGCAGATCAGCCTGGTCCTCGGCGCGATCACGATCCTGGTCGGGATCGCCTTCCTCGGGTTCGTGCCGTGGATGCAGCGTGACGTGCGGGTGCACAAGGTGCCGGCCGTCGGGCTCACCGCGGCGCCGCTGCTCGGGGTGCTGTTCGGGCTCGGTTGGACCCCGTGCATCGGACCGACCCTGGCCGCCGTACAGAGCCTGGCCATCAACGAGGGCACCGCCGGCCGCGGCGCCTTCCTCAGCCTGGTCTACTCCCTCGGCCTCGGGCTGCCGTTCATCATCGCCGGGCTGGCCTTCCGCAGGATGCTCGGTGCGGTGACGTGGGTCCGCCGGCACCAGGCGTGGGTGACCCGGATCGGCGGCGTGATGCTGATCCTGGTCGGCCTGCTGCTGGTCACCGGGATCTGGGACGTGTGGATGTCCTACCTGCGGGGCTGGGTCAGCACGTTCTCGGTGGCGGTGTGAGAGGGGTGGACCGATGAGCACCGACGTGGAGACCACGCCCGCGACGCCGCCGGCAGCTCCGACGCCGCCGGCGCTGAGCCCCCGCGAGCTCGGGCGGTGGGCCTGGCGGCAGCTCACCTCGATGCGCACCGCGCTGATCCTGCTGTTCCTGCTCGCGCTCGCCGCGGTGCCCGGCTCGATCATCCCGCAGGAGAACGTCGACTCCTTCGCGGTCAGCCAGTGGCAGGACTCCCACCCGAAGCTGACCCCGGTCTACGAGAAGCTCGGGATGTTCTCGGTCTACGACTCGGTGTGGTTCAGCGCGATCTACATCCTGCTGATGATCTCGCTGGTCGGCTGCATCCTGCCCCGGATCGGCGTCTACTGGCGCGCGGTCAGGTCGCGGCCGCCCAAGGCCCCCCGGAACCTCGCCCGGCTGCCCGAGTCGCGGACCTTCGTACTCGACGAGGAGCCCGCCGCGGTGCTGGCCCGCGCCGAGAAGGTGCTGCGCCGGCGGAGGTACCGGGTGGTCTCGACGAGCTCGACCAGCGGGGCGGGCTCGGTCGGCGGAGTGGGCACCGCCGGCGGGGGTGAGGTGGCCGCGGAACGGGGGTACCTGCGCGAGGCCGGCAACCTGCTCTTCCACGTCTCGCTGCTCGTGGTGCTCGTCGGCTTCGCCGTGGGCGGGCTGTTCGGCTACACCGGCGGGGTGATCGTGGTGAAGGGCCAGGGGTTCTCCAACTCGCTGAGCCAGTACGACGACTTCGCCCCCGGCGCGATGTTCACCGCCGACGACCTGCAGCCGTTCAGCTTCACCGTCGACGACTTCGCCGTGGAGTTCCTCACCAGCGGTGAGCAGGCCGGGATGCCGACCGACTTCTCCGCGGACCTGACCTACAGCGAGGAGCCCGGCGCCCCCGAGCAGCGCTACGAGCTGGCGGTGAACCACCCGCTGCAGCTGGACGGCGGCTCGGTGTTCCTCGTCGGCCACGGCTACGCGCCGCTGGTCACCGTGCGCGACGGTGAGGGCAACATCGCCTACAAGGGCCCGGCGGTGTTCCTGCCCCAGGACGCCTCGTTCGCCTCCTTCGGCGTGATCAAGGTCCCCGACGCGCTCCCGACGCAGCTCGGCTTCGAGGGGCTGTTCCTGCCGACCTACGGCTTCACGATGGAGGCCGGCCCGTTCTCCCGGTTCCCCGACGCGCTCGACCCGGTGATGTCGCTGCTGCCGTACTCCGGCGACCTCGGCCTCGACACGGGTGAGCCGCAGTCGGTGTACTCCCTCGACAAGGACCAGCTCGAGGTGGTCGAGAAGGCCGACGGGGCCCCGGCCCGGGTCGACATCGCACTCGGCCAGACCAAGCAGCTGCCCGGTGGTGCCGGCTCGATCAGCTTCGACGGCGTCGAGCGCTGGGTCAAGCTCCAGATCAGCGACAAGCCGGCGAAGGGCGTCGCCCTCGGCGGTGTCCTGGCCGCGATCCTCGGCCTGCTCGGCTCGCTGTTCATCCGTCCGCGCCGCGCCTGGGTCCGGGTCCGGTCCGAGGAGGGGCGTACCGTGGTCGAGCTGGCCGGCCTGGACCGGAGCGCAGGGGGCGATCTCGGCGAGGAGATCGACGAGCTCGAGCGGCTCATCAACAACGACCAGACGGACCCCGTCACGCACAAGGAGGGCTCGTGAGTCCTGCGGACTTCGCCTCGTTCAGCAACAACGCGATCGCCTTCGCCTCGGTGGTGTACGTGCTGGCGCTGCTCAGCCACGTCGCCGAGTGGGCGTTCGGCCGGTCCCTGCCGGCCGAGGGCTCCGTGGCGGCTGAGCGGCCCGCTGCTGCGCCGGTGGCCGCCGGGGTGGGCGCGACGGCGGCGGACGCCGGTACGTCGTACGACCCCACGCCCGACGTCGCCTCCGCGGCCCCCGTCGACGACGAGCAGGCGCGCAAGGCCCAGCAGCTCGAGGTGTTCGGGCGGATGGGCGTCGCGCTGACCGTCGTGGCGGCCGCGCTGCACCTCGCCGGCCTCGTGACCCGGGGTCTCGGGTCGGACCCGATCCGGGTGCCGTGGGGCAACATGTACGAGTTCACGCTGGCCGGCGCGTTCGGCGTGACCGCGATCTACCTGCTGCTGCTCAAGAAGTACTCCCTGCGCTGGATGGGCCTGTTCGTCACCGGCTTCTCCGTCGTCGCACTGATGGCCGCTGTGCTGCTGCTCTACGTGCCCGCCGGGCCCCTGGTGCCCGCCTTGCACTCCTACTGGCTGGTGATCCACGTGGTCGCCGCGGTCATCGCGACCGGGGCTTTCGCGGTCGGTGCGATCGCCTCGCTGCTCTACCTGGTCAAGGCGCGTGCCGAACGTCGTACCGACTCCCCGGCGACCGGCTACGTGGCCCGGCTGCCGAAGGCCGCGGTGCTCGACCGGGTGGCCTACCGGGTGCACGCGTTCGGATTCCCCGTGTGGACGTTCGCGGCGCTGGTGGCCGGGCCGATCTGGGCGGAGTACGCCTGGGGCCGCTACTGGGGCTGGGACCCCAAGGAGGTCTGGGCGTTCATCACCTGGGTGGTCTACGCCGCCTACCTGCACGCCCGGGCCACGGTCGGCTGGAAGGGCAAGGCCGCGGCGGTGATCGCGCTCGTGGGCTTCGCGACGCTGATGTTCAACTTCGTCGGCATCAACCTGTTCGGGTCCGGCCTGCACTCCTACTCCGGCCTCGACTGAGGCCGGGGGCTCTCCGCCCCGGAGCTACTCCGGCTTGGGCAGGTCGCGCTCGGCGGGCCCGTCGTCGGGACCCTCGCCGGGCTTGTCCGGCTTGCCCTCGCGGGCCGCGCGCCGGCGCCGTCGCTCGAGCTCGCGCAGGAAGTCCTCGTCGTCGTCGGGGGCGACCACACGCTTGGGACGCGGGGTCGGGCGGACCGGTGCCGACCTGCGCCGGCGCCGCTCGAGCAGCCAGAAGAAGGCGTAGACCACGGCCGCGAAGAGCACGACCACCAGCAAGAACTTTCCCACGGGACCAGAGTAGGCGCGCACGCAAACGCCCCTCACGGTCGCGGTGGGCCGCCCAGCGGGTGGCCGATCCCGGGCCGCGGCCTAGGCTGGCGGGGTGAAGGAGTTCGCCATCTACACCGCGGCCCGGCTCGGGTTGTTCGTGGTGTCCTACGCGGTCGTCGTCGGCATCTACCTGGCGGTCACCGGTGAGCGGCAGATCCCCCTGTTCTGGCCGTTCCTGCTGGCCGTCTTGGTCTCGGCGGTCGCCTCTGCAGTCCTGCTGCGCAAGCAGCGCGACGCGTTCGCGGCCTCGGTGCAGCGACGGGCCGAGCGGTCCGCCGAGCGCCGTCGGCTGGTCGAGGCCGAGCAGCGTCGTACCGCTCAGCCTCCGACTGCGCGGCAGGACGAACCCGGCGTGTGAGCAGGGACCGCCCGTGAGGCGGTGGCCACAAGGGTCCCGAGCATGGACCCCGTGGCCGGGGGTACCTCTCGCCAGCGACATGCGGCGACAGGAGAGACCATGCAGCTTC
This sequence comes from Actinomycetota bacterium, assembly GCA_049323155.1. Lineage (GTDB taxonomy): Bacteria > Actinomycetota > Actinomycetes > Propionibacteriales > Nocardioidaceae > Nocardioides_C. Next base: position 33,481 of record JBMOMG010000063.1, read on the forward strand.
CCGAGGCGAGGGGCCCGCTCAGCACGGCCGTGATCGACCGGCTGGCCGGAGCGGCCGCGCTCGACGTCGACGTGCTCGTGCAGCAGGTCCGCGCGGCTGTCGACGACGTCGACGTGCTCACCGACGACGACTTCCACCTCGCGCTGTGGACGCTGTACGAGCTGCACTACGGCGGCTTCGACGGGGTCGACCCCGAGCTCGAGTGGGACCCCGACCTGCTGCGGCTCCGTGCCGCGCTCGAGGCGCCGTTCGAGGACGAGCTGCGGCGCCGGGCCGAGGAGCACGTGACCGCCGTCGAGTCGGCCGAGGGCGACCTGGCCGAGCGGCTGTTCGACCTCGCCGCCGGGTTCGAGGGCCCGTCGGTGTCGAGGTTCCTGCACCGCGAGGCGACGCTCGAGCAGTTCGCCGAGTTCATGGTCCACCGCAGCATCTACCAGCTCAAGGAGTCCGACCCGCACTCCTGGGTGATCCCGCGGATCACCGGCAAGCCCAAGGCGGCGCTGGTGGAGCTGCAGTACGACGAGTACGGCGGCGGGCGACCTGAGCGGCTGCATGCCACGATGTTCGGCGACAGCATGGCGGGCACCGGCCTGGACCGGACCTACGGTGCCTACATCGACCGGGTCCCCGGCTACACCCTGGCCAACAACAACGTGATGAGCCTCTTCGGCCTGCACCGCCGGCTGCGCGGTGCGGCGATGGGGCACCTCGGCGCCTACGAGGCGACCAGCTCGATCCCGTGCCGCAAGTACGCCGGCGGCGTGCGCCGGCTGGGCCTGCCCGAGGTCGTGGCGGCGTACTTCGACGAGCACGTCGAGGCCGACGCCGTGCACGAGCAGCTGGCCTTCCGCGACATCTGTGCCGAGCTGGTCACCTCCGGCCAGGCCGAGGAGCGCGACGTGGTCTTCGGTGTCGTCGCCTGCCTGCTCATGGACGCGGTGGTCGGCGAGCTCATGCTCGACGCCTGGAACGACGGCCGGAGCACGCTGCACGGCGGCCCGGTCTCCGTGTCGCCGCCGGTGCCGTCACCGACGGCGGAGACCGAGGCCGAGCCGGTCGAGGCGGTGGCGTCATGAGGCTGGTGACCGGGCCGGATTCGGCGCCCGAGCTGGCCGGTGAGCCGGTGGCCTACTCCGGTGAGGACATCGAGGTCACGGCGTGCCCCAACGGCCCGTTCCTGGTGCGCGGCGCCGACGCGGTGCGCGACGCCGACGGCGAGCTGCACCCCACGACGCGACCGGTCGTCGCGGTGTGCGCGTGCGACAAGTCCCAGCGGATGCCGTGGTGCGACGGGACGCACAAGGTGCTGCGGCGGCGCAGCTGAGGCCGCGCTCGTGAGGTGAGCGCCGCGGGGTCAGCCGGCGAGCAGGAGGGCCAGGAAGACGCCGGCGGCGTAGACCAGCTCGGCGGTGCCGGTGTGCTGCAGGACCGGGACGAGCCCCCTGCCCGTCGTACCGGCCAGGACGGTGCGCACCGCCTGCCCGGCGGGGACCAGGAAGACCAGGGCGACGACCGCCCACCACGTGGTCACGATCGCGATCCCGAGCAGGGCGATGACCGCGACGGCGACGAGGAAGACGTAGAAGTAGCGGGTGTGCTCGTCGCCGAGCACCACCGCGAGCGTGCGCTTGCCGGCGCCGGTGTCGGTGGGGATGTCGCGGAGGTTGTTCGCGACCAGGATGGCGCAGGCGATCGCGCCCACCCCGACCGCGGCGTAGAGCGACGCGAGCGGCCAGGTCTCGGTCTGCACGTAGGTGGTGCCCATCACCGCGACCAGCCCGAAGAACACGAACACCATCACCTCGCCGAGCCCCCGGTAGCCGTACGGCCGGTCGCCGCCGGTGTAGTACCAGGCGGCCACGATGCTGACCAAGCCGACCAGCACCAGCCACCACGAGGTGGTGATCGCCAGCACCAGGCCGAGCAGCGCGGCCACGCCGAAGCTGATCATCGCGGCGTCCTTGACCGCGGAGGCGGTGGCTGCCCCCGAGCCGACCAGGCGCAGCGGGCCGACCCGGTGCTCGTCGGTGCCGCGGACCCCGTCGGAGTAGTCGTTGGCGTAGTTCACGCCGACCTGCAGTGCCAGCGCCACCCCGAGGGCGAGCAGCGCCTTCCACCACACCGGCTCGTCGACGTACGCCGCGACGCCGGTGCCGGCCAGGACCGGCGAGACCGCCGCGGGAAGGGTGCGCGGGCGGGCGCCCTCGAGCCACTGTGCAGGGGTTGCCATAACGGGCAAGTCTGGCAGGCATAGCGTTGTCCCTCGTGACCAGCCTGCGACCAGTCCGAGGAGAGCCCCGCGAGGTGCTCGCCCTGCTGGCCGCCTGGCAGGCCTCACCCGGCGAGCCCGAGCCGCTCGTGATCGAGACCTCCGGGTCCACCGGGACGCCCAAGCGGGTGGTGCTCTCCCGACGCGCGATGCGCGCGTCCGCCGCGGCGACGCAGAAGCGGCTCGGCGGCGCGGGGCAGTGGCTGCTCAACCTTCCCGCGACCTACGTCGCCGGAGTGCAGGTGCTCTTCCGGTCGGTGCTGGCCGGCACCACGCCGGTGCTGCTCGAGGACCACCCGGACTTCGTCGCCGCCGCACGCACGATGGACGGGGAGCGACGCTACGTCTCCCTGGTGCCGACCCAGCTGACCCGGATGCTGCGCGACCGCCGCGAGGTGGCCGCCCTGCGCACCTTCGACACCGTCCTGGTCGGCGGCGCCGCGGTCGAGTCGTCGCTGCGGCGAGCGGCGGCTGCCGAGGGGGTGCGCGTGGTCGCGACGTACGGCATGAGCGAGACCTGCGGCGGCTGTGTGTACGACGGGGTGCCGCTCGAGGGAGCCGAGGTGGCAGTGGGTCGCGACGGCCGGATCCGGATCACCGGGCCGATGCTGTTCGACGGGTACGACGGTCAGCCCGGCGAGACCGCCGAGGTGATGGAGGGCCGCTGGTTCCTCACCTCCGACCTCGGCCGGCTCGACTCCGACGGCCGGCTGCAGGTGCTGGGCCGCATCGACGACGTGGTCGTCTCGGGCGGGGTGAAGGTCCCCGGAGGGGCCGTCGCCCGACGGCTGCGCGAGCACCCCCGGATCGCGCACGCCGAGGTGACGGCGGTCGCCGACCTGGAGTGGGGCCAGCGCGTGGTGGCCGTGGTCGTGCCGACCCTCGGCGCCTTCCTCACCCTGGAGGACCTGCGCAACTGGGTCTCCCAGTCGCTGCCGCGCGAGTGGGCACCGCGCCAGCTGGTCCGGGCCGAGCAGATCCCGTTGCTGGGCAACGGCAAGGTCGACCGGCTCGCCCTGGAGCGACTCGCCCTGGAGCAGGTCGCCGGAAGGAGCACCGATGGCTGAGACGCACGTGTTCTCGATCCCGATGCGCACCCGGTTCCGCGGGATCACCGAGCGTGAGGGGATGCTGCTGCGCGGACCGGCGGGGTGGGGCGAGTTCAGCCCGTTCCTGGAGTACGACGCCCGGGTCGCCGCCCCCTGGCTGGCGTCCGCGCGTGAGGCGGCGTTCGACGGCTGGCCTGCGCCGCTGCGCGACTCGGTCCCGGTCAACGTCACGGTGCCCGCTGTCGGACCCGAGCAGGCGGCCGCGATCGTGCGGGCGAGCAACGGCTGCCGCACCGCGAAGGTGAAGGTCGCCGAGCCGGGCCAGTCCCGTGCCGACGAGCAGGCCCGGCTCGAGGCGGTCCGCGACGCGCTCGGCCGTGACGGTGCGATCCGGATCGACGTCAACGGAGGGTGGGACGAGTCGGAGGCGGTGGCCGCGATCGGGGTGCTCGACCGCGCTGCCGGCGGGCTGGAGTACGTCGAGCAGCCGTGCGCCTCGGTGGAGGAGCTGGCCGCCGTACGCCGCCGGGTGGGGGTGCCGATCGCCGCCGACGAGTCGATCCGCCGCGCCGAGGACCCCTACCGGGTGCGCGACCTGGAGGCGGCCGACGTGGCGGTGCTCAAGGTGCAGCCGCTCGGCGGGGTGCGTGCCTGCCTGCGGATCGCCGAGGACATCGGCCTGCCGGTCGTCGTGTCGTCGGCGCTGGAGAGCTCGGTGGGGATCGCCGCCGGGGTCGCGCTGGCCGCGGCGCTGCCCGAGCTGCCCTATGCCTGCGGCCTCGCGACCGTGCAGCTGCTGACCGACGACGTGGTGCACGACCCGCTGCTTCCCCGCGACGGGGTGCTGCCCGTCGTACGCCCGGAGGTGGACGCGGCTGCCCTCGCCCGGCTGCGCGCGGCCCCGGTGCGGGAGGCCGCCTGGGCGGCGCGCGTCGCGGAGGTCGACGCGCTCACCGGCGGCATCGGGCAGGATCGGTCCTCGTGACCCCTGCTGCCAACGCCGCCACCGCCGCGGCCACCGTGCTGGTCGACGAGCTGGTCCGCGGCGGTGTCACCGACCTCGTGCTCGCCCCCGGGTCACGCTCGGCGCCGCTCGCGTTCGCTGCGCACGCGGCCGCCGAGGCCGGGCGGCTGCGGTTGCACGTGCGCGTCGACGAGCGCTCGGCGGCGTTCCTGGCGCTCGGCCTGGCGAAGTCATCGCGCCGACCGGTCCCGGTCGTCACCACCTCGGGCACCGCCGTGGCCAACCTGCATCCGGCCGTGCTCGAGGCCTCGCACGCGGCGGTGCCGCTGGTCGTGGTCAGCGCCGACCGGCCAGCCGGCCTGCGCGGCACCAACGCCAACCAGACCACCGACCAGGTGAAGATCTTCGGCGACGCCGTGCGCGCGTTCGCCGACGTGCCGCCCGGAGCGCCCGGCCCCGGCGAGGCCGCCCAGGTCGCCTCCTGGCGGTCGCTGGTCGCCCGGCTGCTGCTCACCGCGGCCGGCAGCGCCTCGACGGCGACCGGGCCGGTTCACCTGAACCTGCAGCTCGCCGAGCCGCTGGTGCCCGACACCGACGCCGGCTGGACCGCGCCGCTCGACGGCCGGCCCTTCGGCTCGCCGTGGATCCAGCGGCCCGACCCGGCCCTGTCCCAGTCGGAGCCGGTGTCCGCGGAGCTGCGCACGGTCGTGCTCGCCGGCGACGACGCCGGTCCTCCTGCGCGGCTCCTGGCGCAGCGGGCCGCCTGGCCCCTGCTGGCCGAGCCGACCAGCGGCGCCCGGACCGGCGCCAACGCGATCCGCAGCTACCGGCTGCTGCTCGGCGACCCCGACCTCGCCGACCGGGTCGAGCAGGTGGTGGTCTTCGGCCACCCCACCCTGTCGCGACCGGTCACCCGGCTGCTCTCCCGTGCGGGCATCGACATCGTCGCGGTCGCCGGCCCGACCGGGTGGACCGACCCGGGCCACGCGGTCACCCGGGTCGTGCACGCGGCGCACCCCGACGACCAAGGACCCGACGACCTGCGCTGGAGCGCCGAGCGGCCGCGCGAGTCGCGCCCTCCGCGGACGTCGCCGTGGCTGGAGGAGTGGCAGCGGCGCGACGCCGACCTGTCCGCCCGGCTCGACGCCCTGCTCGCCGACGCAGGGGGCCTGACCCCGCACCAGGTCGCCGCGGTGGTCAGCGCTGCCGTGCCCGCCGACGGGATGCTCTTCGTGGGCGCGTCGAACCCGATCCGCGACCTGGACCTCACCGCCCGGCCCTACCCGGTCGGAGAGCGCCGGTTCGTCATCGCCAACCGGGGCCTGGCCGGCATCGACGGCTCGGTGTCGACCGCGATCGGGGCCGCGCTCGGTCGCCCGCACAGCAGCCGCGCCCTCGCGCTGCTCGGCGACGTGACGTTCGTGCACGACAGCAACGGCCTGGTGATCGGCCCCGGCGAGGCACGTCCGGACCTGATGATCGTGGTCGTCAACGACGACGGCGGGTCGATCTTCTCGGTGCTCGAGCAGGGCGGACCGTCGTACTCCTCGTCCTTCGAGCGGATCTTCGCCACCCCGCACGGGCTCGACCTCGCCTCGCTGTGCGCGGCGAGCGGCACCCCGCACCGGCGGGTCACGACGCTCGCGGAGCTCGAGGCCGCGGTCGGTTCGCCGCGCGGTGGGGTCGAGGTGGTGGAGGCCGTCGTACGCCGCGACAACCGGCGCGACCTCGACGCCGCGATCCGCGCGCTGGTCACCGGCTGACTCGCAACGTTTCGCACCGATCCGCGCCGCGGAACGGTGCAGAACGTTGCAACTGCGGCGCGGCCCTTGTTGGCTGGGCCCATGAGGATCACGAAGTTCGGGCACGCCTGTGTGCGCATCGAGTCAGGGAGTACGACGGTCGTCCTGGACCCGGGCGGGTGGACCGAACCCGATGCCGTGCGGGGCGCCGGCGCGGTCCTGGTGACCCACGAGCACCCCGACCACCTGGACCCCGGCAACCTCCGTGCCGCGGACGCGCCGATCTACACCATCGACGCCGTGGCGCGGGCGATCGCCGAGCAGGCGCCGGACCTCAGTGAGCGGGTCACCGTCGTGGCACCCGGCGACCGGCTCGAGCTCGGTGTGCCGGTGAGCGTCGTGGGGGAGAAGCACGCGGTGATCCACCCCGAGCTGCCGCGGTTCGACAACTCCGGCTACCTGCTCGAGGTCGAGGGCCGCCGGATCTTCCACCCCGGTGACGCGTTGACCGAGCAGCCGGGCGAGCTA
>JBMOMG010000064.1:0-2898 GCA_049323155.1 Actinomycetota bacterium
GGTCCACGGCCGTGCTCGCGGCGACGACCGCTGCCGAGATGGCCGCGGTGGTGGCGCTGGCCTCCGCCGTCCACGCCTTCGGGCCCACCTGGGGGTTCGCGGTGGTCGCGACCGCCCTGTCGGGCACCCGGGTCGTGCTGGCCCTGCTCGGTGTCGCCGGGATGCCGGTGGTCGGCGAGGCGCTCACCGTGGCCGTCCTGACGGCGTTCGGGGTCGACCCGGTGCAGGCAGTGCTGGGGGTGCTGGTCTACGCGATGTTCCGGTACTGGTTGACCGCCGTGCTCGGCGTACTCGTCGCACCGCGCCTGGCTCCCGCGCGGGTTCGAACTGCCCTACGTAGGTGAAGGAGGAACACCATGCGGTTGAGGACGACACTGGCCCTGACGGCCACGGCCGCCGCGGTGACCGTGCCTGCTGTGCTCGGCGCATTCACCACGGCAGGTGTCGCCGCGGCGCCGCCGAGGTGCGGCGGCTCCGTCGCCACCATCGTCGGCGCGGCGGGTCCGGACGAGATCGAGGGCACCGCTGGTCGAGACGTGATCGTCGGACGTGCCGGGAACGACGAGATCGAGGGACGCGGCGGCGACGACGTCATCTGCGGCAACCTTGGTGCCGACGACCTCGAGGGCGATGCCGGCAACGACAGGATCTACGGCAACCGGGGCAACGACGAGCTCGAGGGCGACCACGGCGACGACCGGCTGCTCGGTGGGCTCGGCCACGACGAGGCCGAGGGGGGTCCGGGCGACGACGTGTGCCGCGCCGAGGAGATCGAGAGCTGCTGACTACCCGGCCACGGTGTAGTCGGTCGGGTCGAACCTGGCCTGGGCCTTGTACTCGATCCCCAGCGTGGGCCAGTTCGTGGTGATCCGGCCGTCGGCCTGCCGGTACCAGGAGCTGCAGGCACTCCAGACGCTGCCGGAGAGCCGGGCCTGGATCCGCTCGTCGTAGGCGGCCTCGACCTCGGGGCGCACCGCGAGGGCGGCGCCGGTCCGGGCCAAATGGTCCACGAAGTCGCCGAGGTACTTCGCCTGGGCCTCGAGGAAGTAGATGATCGACCCGCCGCCGGTGTTGGTGTTGGGGCCGTACATCACCAGCAGGTTCGGGAATCCCGGCACGGTCATGCCGTAGTAGGCGTGCGCGCCGCCGGACCACTCGTCGGAGAGCTGGCAGCCACCCGAGCCGGTGATCGTCATCGGGGCGAGGAACTCGGTGGCCTTGAAGCCGGTGCCCCAGACGATCACGTCTGCCTCGTGCTCGACGCCGTCGGCGGTGCGGACGCCTCGCGGTGTGATCTCGCTGATCGGCTCGGTCACGAGGTCGACGTTGTCCTGGGCCAGGGCCGGCAGGTAGTCGTGGGAGAACAGGATCCGCTTGCAGCCCACGGGGTAGTCGGGCCACACCTTCTCGAAGAGCCCGGGCTTGCCTTCGGTCTGCTTGCGCATGTGCCGCTTGGACCACGCGCGGATCGCGGCGGCCAGCGGCTTGGCGTAGACCCAGGCGACGCTCAGGCCCTCGACCAGGCCGTACCACGTGGCGCGCTCGGCCAGCTCGGTCACCGGGACCTTCTCGAAGACGCGGTGGTGCAGCGGCGAGAACTCCCGGTCGGGGCGGGGGAGGAGGTACGGCGCGGATCGCTGGAAGACCGTCAGCTGCGCCACCTGCGGCTGGATCTCCGGCACGAACTGCACCGCGCTGGCACCGGTGCCGATCACCGCGACGCGCTTGCCGGCGAGGTCCACGTCGTGGTCCCAGCGCGCCGAGTGGAAGGCCGGCCCCTCGAACCGCTCGCGGCCGGCGATGTCCGGGTACGCCGGGCGGGAGAGCTGCCCCACGGCGGACACCAGGACGTCGACGACGACCGGGTCGCCGTTGTCGACCTCGACGGTCCACCTGCCGGTGGCGTCGTCGAAGTGGGCGCCGAGCACCTCGGTGTCGAAGCGGCAGTGCCGGCGCACGTCGTACTTGTCGGCGACCTGGCGGACGTAGTCGAGGATCGCCGGCTGCCGGGAGAACCGGTGCGGCCAGCGCGGGTTGGGCTCGAACGAGTAGGAGTAGAACGGCGAGGGCACGTCGCAGGCCGCGCCCGGGTAGGTGTTGTCGCGCCAGACGCCGCCGACGTCGCTCGCCTTCTCGAGGACCACGATGTCCTCGTAACCGCGCCGCTTGAGCTCGATCACCGCTGCCAGGCCGCCGAACCCGGTGCCGATGACAGCGACGGAGGGAGTGCGGGCGGGAGAGGGGGCGGTGCTCATCGGCGCTCCTCGTTCGATGGGGCAGGTCGGCCCTGGGCGTCTGGTGTCGTCCGAACTGTGCCACAGGTGGAGATACTGACCAGATGGTGTTCATGGACTTCGAGTTCGAGGGGCCCGTCATCGAGTGGCGAGGGCCCGCGCCGTTCTACTTCGTCGCCATTCCCGAGGACGAGAGTGCCGACATCAAGTTCGCCGCCAAGGGCGTGGAGTACTGGGGCCAGGTTCCGGTCATGGTGCGCATCAACGACACCGAGTTCACCACGGCCCTGTTCCCCAAGGACGGGCGCTACCTGCTCCCGCTGAAGGACGTCGTGCGCGCGGCCGAGGGGATCGAGGTGGAACAGGTCGTGAGCGTGGCGCTCAGCGTCGGGCGGCCGCCGGCGGAGTGAGCCCGGGGACCCTGCCGGGGCCCTCGTGCCGCTGATGACCACCGCGGCCGGCCACCCGCAGCGCACCATGCTGCTCGCGCACCTGCTGCACTGCGAGCTCGCTGCCCGGCAGCTGGGCGCCTCCACGCTGCAGGACGACGTGCTCGAGCGCGTGCAGCAGCTCAAGCCGATCGCGGAGGAGGCCGGGCTCTCGCTGGCCCAGCTCGCGGTGGCCTGGACGCTGCAGAACCCGAACGTGTCGGCCGCGATCATCG
>JBMOMG010000065.1:0-39751 GCA_049323155.1 Actinomycetota bacterium
CCGCGCAGCGCAGCGAGGCAGACGACGTCGTGTCGGGCAGATCCCATGACCGTCAGCGGGCAGGTTTCATGTCCGCCAGCGGGCAGCTTCGTGGCCGTCTCCGGGCAGTTTCTCGTGGCCGCCGACACCTGGATGTGCTGGACCGATCTGGAGCTGGCGACGTCTCAGCTCCCGCCTGGGTATGTGCTGCAGCACGCCGCGGCGCGGGAGATGCTGCAGGTGCTGCCACAAGGGGTGGGGGTGGTGATCGATCCGGCGACCGAGCGGACGATGACGGTCCCTGCCGACTATGCCGATGAGCTGCGTGGTCAGACCGCGGTGTTCCCGGGTGGTGTGGTGATCTCGTGGCGGCCGTGGGTGGGGTTGCCGAAGAAGGCGGTCAAACGGTTGGTGGGCCTGGGCGGACGCTATGGGTTCTTGAACCGGCTGTGGTTCGCCGAGTTCCGGATCGAGAACGGACCGCCGCAGGGCGCGATCGTCTATGACTGTGCTGCCGGCGACGAGGCGGAGGAGTCGGTCGTCGACAGCATCACCGATGTGCTTGATCGCTATGTTGACCTGGCGGAGCTGCCTGGGCCACCGGTGGGGATCCAGGTGGTGGCCCTGTCGGACACCCCGGAGCAGACGCGAGAGTGGCTGCTCGGTCAGGTGCCGGCGTTCCAGCGGTGAGGCCGAGAACCGGACCGGAGGCAACGTGGCCGGGGATTCCGCTTGGCGCCCAGTTGGTCCTTGTCCCCGTGGCGCAGGACGGTCAGCTCTGGGGCACGCGTGAGCACGGTCGACTCTTCGTGCAGGCTCGCCGCCCTCACGAGCCACTCGCAAACCTTCCGGGGATTGGCTACGAGGAGATGCGCGTGGCTGAGCTTTGCCGACGTCTTCAGACGGGCGCCACCGCCGGTCGGTCACTGATCACGGGACGCCCGTGATGGGCGCGAGCGGCGTGCACCTGACGATCAGTGATGTGGAGCGTGCCCTGATGGGTTCCGCCGGCCGCGGGGTGGGTGCATTCCACATCGGTGAGGAGTCGGCGGGGATGCCGGCGTACGACAACACCTCCTGCCTGCTGCGCCGCGCCGACGGCCCGTGGATGGTGGCGTACTTCGAGCGCGGCTCGTACCACGACGTGCGTGTCTTCGACACCGAGCACGACGCGTGCGTCGACTTCCTGGAGATGTTGGGCTGACTTGCAACGTTCTGCACCGGTTTCCGGGAAGGAATGGTGCATTTCGTTGCAAGTGCGGGTGCGACAGGGGACGTGCTCAGCCCTCGGCGGGCAGCGGCACCTGGATCGTGCGGAGCTCGCCGTCGCCGAGGTTGGCCAGCACCCGGCCGGCCGTGGACTGGGCCCCGAGGGAGCTGCGGGGGACGCGTACGCCGATCAGCTCGCCGTCGGTGATCCCCGTCGGTGAGATCAGCACGCCCTGCCGGCCCTTCATCTCCACCTGCCAGCCGCTGAACCCGCTGCACACCTCCGCGGAGTCGCCACCCAGCACGATCGCCCGGCCGCGGTCGGCGCCGGTGCGCTGCAGTCCGCGGAGGTAGTCCTTGGCCTCGACGTCCTTGAGCAGCTCCCCGTCGTCGACCACGAGTACGACGGGCACCTCGCCGTCCTCCATCAGGCCCTGGAGCTCCTCGGTCTCCAGGTCCGCGCCGGTGAGCACCGCACGGACACCGGGACGCCCTGCGAGGTCGCGCAGCGGCGAGGGACGCGGGGCGGCGACGACGACCTCCGAGCCGCCGCGGAGCAGTGACTCGACCACCGAGAGCAGCGTCGTCGAGCGGCCCGAGCGCGCGGGTCCGGCGACCACGGCCATCGGCGTGCGGGCGAGGTCGAACCCGACGGCGGTGAGCTCGTCGCCGCCGACGCCGACCATCGCCCACAGCGGCCGGGTGCGCTCGTCCTCGCGCAGCGCCCATGCCTCGTCGAACCGGATCCGGGTCGGCAGCACGTCGACCCGGAAGGGTCGCGCGGCACGGGGCACGTCGGCGTACCGCTCCTTGGCCTCCGCGCCGATCCGCCGCAGCTCGGCGGCCTGCGCCTGGCCGCTGACGTCGTCGGTGAGCAGCGCGAACTGCAGCTCGATGCCGCTCTCGGACCGGAAGCCTCGGCCCTCGGGGATGTCCTCGGGCAGCTTGCGGGCCTGGAGCCCGATCAGCGTGTAGTCGGCGCGGTCGGGGAGGCGCAGGCCGATCTTGTCCTCGACCAGCGAGGCCATCCGGGCGTTGACCAGCTGCCGGTCACCGGTGATCACCAGGTGGATTCCGGCCGAGGCGCCCTCGCGGAGCAGGGTCTGGACCTGCTCGTTGGGGGTGCCGCCGTCGAGCTCGGCGATGCTGCCGAGGAAGCCCTCCCAGCGGTCGACCATCAGCACGATGTGCGGCAGCCGGTCCTCCGCAGGGACGCTGGCACGCTGCTCGCCGAGGTCGGCGTACCCGCCGCCGGCGAGCACCTCCTGCCGGCGGGCCAGCTCGCCCATCAGCCGCGACAGCAGCCGGGTGGCCCGGTCCGGCTGCGTGCGCTGCACGACAGCGCCGCAGTGCGGCAGGTCGGCCAGCGGCAGCAGGGCGCCGTTGCCGCAGTCCAGGCCGTACAGGTGCACGTCGGCGGGGCTGGTCAGCTGTGCCAGCGATCCGGCCATCGTGCGCAGGGCCTGGGAGCGCCCGCTGCGCGGTCCGCCGACGATCGACAGGTGCGAGAACGTCGCGAAGTCGATCACCGCGTTGCGCCTGGCCTGCTGAGCGGGCAGGTCCTCCACGGCGTACGGCGCCGCAGGCAGCCGGCCCTCGGTCGCGGGGACGTCGTCGAGCAGCTCGTCGAGCAGGACGCGGGTGGTGAGCGCGGGCAGCCACGGGCTGTGCTGGGGCGGCAGGCCGAGCGTGTCGTGGGCCGCGCGGATCGCCGCGACCAGCACGGTCAGGTCGGTGACCTCGGCGTCTCCGGTGGTCTCCGTGCGCGGCGGGGTGGGGGCGGGCTGGGGCAGGGCGCGGAGGCCGACCGGGGTCGTCCACGGCTTCGCGGTCGTCGTCGTGCTGACCGGGCCGGGACGACGGCCGCCGACCCGGCCGGACTGGAAGGGCACCAGCGAGTTCGCGCCGAGCCGGACGTAGGCACGGCCGGGGGTGCTCTTGGAGATCTGGCCGGCGTCGGGGGCGTCGATCACGTCCGCGCTCTCCGACCCGTCGGTGACCCGCAGCGCGATCCGCAGGTTGGTGTTGGCGCGGATCTCCGGCGACACCACGCCGGAGGGACGCTGGGTGGCCAGGATCAGGTGGATGCCCAGTGACCGGCCGCGCTGGGCGATGTTGACCAGCCCGGTCACGAAGTCGGGCAGCTCGCGGGCCAGCGAGGCGAACTCGTCGATCACGATCAGCAGCCGGGGCATGTCCGGCAGACCCGACCGGGTCGCCTGCAGGTCCACGTAGTCCTCGATGTCCTTCGCCCCGGCCGCGGCGAGGAGGTGCTCGCGGCGGGTCAGCTCGGCACCGAGCGACACCAGCGCCCGCTCAACGAGGTGGGTGTCGAGGTCGGTGACCATGCCGACGGTGTGCGGCAGGTCCACGCAGTCCTTGAACGCCGCCCCGCCCTTGTAGTCGACGAGCACGAACGTCATCCCGTCGGGACGGTTCGCCACCGCCAGCGAGGCGACCAGCGACTGCAGCAGCTCGGACTTGCCGGCGCCCGTCGTACCCGCCACCAGGCCGTGCGGGCCGTCGCGGCGCAGGTCGATCGAGAACGGCCCGTCGAGGGAGATGCCCACGACCGCCTCCGTCGAGCGGGGGCTGACCTGCCAGCGGGCCTTGACCACCTCGGGCGTCGGTGGCTCGATGCCCATCACCTCGGTCAGCCGGCACGCGTTGGGCAGCACCGAGTCGTCGCCGGAGCCGGAGATGTCGCGCAGCGGGGCCAGCGCCCGGGCGACCCGGTGCAGCCACGGCCACTCGACGACGTCGGGGGTGATGTCGTCGACGACGGTCACCTTCTGCTGGCGCAGCGCCACCCCGCGGGAGGTCTGGACGACGACCGCGCTGGCCTCCTCCGGCAGCAGCCGCTCGTCGGCGTCGAGGCAGATCGACCGGATGCCCAGCGCCGGCCCCTCCTTCAGCAGCGCGACGACACCGGGCAGCGAGCGCAGCCGGCGGGCGCCGTCGAAGACCACGACGACGTCGGGCTCGGCGAGCCGGGCCCCGGACCGGTTCGCGACCGCGGCACGGCGGGCGGTGAGCATCGCGGTGAGCTCGGCGATCCTCCGGGCACAGGTCTCCGCGTCGATCCCGACGGTGACGGTGGTGTCCTGGCCGGCCTGCGGGCGGGCGTGCGGCAGCCAGCGCAGCCACTCCCACGAGCGGGCCCCCTCGGCGTCGGTGAGCACGTAGACCTGGGTGTCGCTCGGGCTCTGCAGCACCCCGAGCTGGGCGACGAACCACGCGGCGAGACGGCGGGGCAGCTCGTCGCGGCCCGCCACGCCGACCACGCCGCGCTCGGCGAGGGAGACGGTGACCGGCACGTCGTAGGCGGTGCGCACGGTGCGCCGGCGGTGCTCGAGCTGCTCGGGGTCCTCCACGGTGACCTCGGAGGCGAGGTCGCCCACGCCGATCCGCAGGGACAGGTAGTCGGGGTCCGTGGGGCGGCGCTCCCACAGCCGGGCCCGCGGGCCGTGTGCGATCAGCAACGCGAGCGCGGGGTCGGGGGCTGCCTCGCGCAGCGCGAGCCGCTCGGCGACGAGTGCCTGCTCGACGTCGGCCTCGATCCGGGCCGACTTGTCGCGGTAGTCCGCCAGCTGCTGGCGGTAGGTGAGCTTGCCCTGCTTCTTGGTCTGCAGGTAGGAGCCGAGCATCATCACCGGGGAGAAGATGCCGAACATCAGCATGTACCAGCGCTGCAGCACCAGCGCCATCACGATCGCCAGCACCAGCGGCAGCAGCATCACCAGCCACGGCAGTCCGCCGCGGTTCTGCTCGCTCGGCGGTGCGGGCAGCTTGAAGGCGGTCTTCCGGTCCGGGGGCAGCAGACGCGGGGGGCGGTTGTAGTCCAGCCAGCCCGGGTCGGCGCTGTCCTCGACCGCCGCGTCGGGCTCGGTGACCCGCTCCAGCTCCAGCAGCAGGTCGCCGACCTCGAGCTGTCCGCCGAGGACCCACTCGGTGTCGCCGTCGGGCAGCGCTTCTCGGTCCAGCGCCAGCGGGGTCGGCACCCCGGGGAACGCATCGGCCAGCTGCTCGGTGAGGCCGTCGACGGGGCTGACGACCGTCGTACCGTCACCCCGGACCGTCACGAGCAGGCAGACCGCGGGCAGGCGCTCGTCGGGCAGGGCCACCACGCAGCTGGGGTCGGAGCCGATCGTGGCGTCGCCGGCGGTCAGCCGGTGGACCGCGCCGGCGCCGCGCCCGGAGACCACCCGGATCTCCACGAGCCCCGACGGCTCGTCGACCACCGAGGCGGCCGGGTCGTCGAGGGCGAGCAGCGCACCCTCCTTCAACCCTGACTCGGCCAGCGGCACCGTGCGGTCCAGCGGCACCCCGCGGTGGTAGATCGTGTGCACCTGCCGGTCGGCTGCGGCCGCGGTGCGCGAGGACAGCGGGATCACGTCGGCCTGCTCGATCGCGGGCGAGGAGAGTACGGCGACCAGCTCGTCGACGACCAGCCCGGTCGGCGTCGCGTCGTCGCTGTCGATCACCACGTCCTCCCGGACGTCCCACCGAGGGTCGATCAGGGTGACGGAGACGCGCATGGCGGTCAGCATAGTTGCGGGCGTGGCCGCACCCTTGCCAAAGAAATAGAACGCGTTCTAGCATCGACGCGGGAGAGGGAGCAGTCCCGGGGCAAAGAAACCGACCTCCACACCGTGAAACGCATCACCTTTCGCGGAGCGGATCGTTGGTCCGGGCTGAGCAGGTACACACGTAGACCTGAGTCCGCACCGTTGCTGGGGAGCCACGGAACGGACCGACGAGGAGCCCTCCCGTGAAACTTCGCGGTCGCACACTTGCAGTCACCGCCGCCGCCGGCGCGCTCAGCCTCGTGCTGGCCGCGTGCGGCTCGCAGCTCAGCCCCGAGGACGTCCGCGCGGCCAGCGCCGGCACCGGAGGCGGCCTCGACCAGGGCATGGCTGCCGGCGGCGAGGCGCTCGGCACCGAGGCAGGCGGCGACACCGGAGCCGGCGGCACCACGGCCGGCACCACCACGGGCGGGGGTGCTGCCTCCGGCGGGTCCGGCGGCTCGGGTGCCTCGGCCGGTTCGTCCGGCGGCGGCAGCGCGCCGCAGGCCGGCGGTGCCAACGCCGCGACCGGCACGACGAAGGCCGGGGACTGCAACGGGTTCAAGAACCAGGTCGGCATCACGGACAAGAGCATCGTGATCGCCAACGCCGCCGACGTGAGCGGACCCGTCCCGGGACTGTTCGAGTCCGCGCAGCAGGCGGTGCAGGCCTACGCCGCGTACTTCAACGCCACCTCCGACATCTGCGGACGCAAGCTCGAGGTGCTCAAGCTCGACAGCCGCACCGACGCCGGAGCCGACCAGCAGGCCTACGCCAAGGCCTGCGAGAGCGCCTTCGCGGCGGTCGGCTCGATGTCGGCCTTCGACAGCGGTGGCGCCGCCACGGCCGACAAGTGCGGGATCCCGGACCTCCGCTCCGCCAACGTGTCCGCGGAGCGGCAGAAGTGCGACAACTGCTTCGGTGTGCAGTCGGCCAACCCCAACACGTTCCAGAACGCCGTGCCCGACCACATCCTCAAGAACTACCCGGCGGCCGCCAAGAGCGCAGCCTACGTGTGGATCAACGCCGGCGTCGGCCCGCTGAACGCGAACAACCAGGCCAACGCCATGGAGCGACGCGGGATGAAGTTCGTCTACCGGCAGGGCATCGACGTCTCGGAGTTCAACTACGGGCCCTACGTCCAGCAGATGAAGGAGAAGGGCGTCAAGTACGTCCAGTTCCTCGGTGCCTACCAGCAGGCCGTGCGGCTGGCCCAGGCGATGCAGCAGCAGGGCTTCAAGCCCGATGCGTTCGTGCTCGACCCGACGGGCTACGACCCGCGCTACGTCGAGTCCGGCGGTGCCGCGGTCGAGGGCACGAAGATCTTCATCAACATCGCGATGTTCGAGGAGGCCAACTCCAACAAGGAGATGGCTCTCTACCAGGCCTGGCTGCAGCAGGTGAAGCCCGGAGCGACCCCGACCTTCTTCGGTCTGTTCTCGTGGTCGGCGGCCCGGCTGTTCGTGGAGCAGTCGCTCGCGCTCGGCGGTCGGCTGAACCGCGAGTCCCTGGTCCAGGCGGTCCGCAAGGTCGACGGCTGGACGAGCAACGGCCTGCACAGCCCGCAGCACGTCGGGTCCAAGGAGACCGGCGACTGCTGGCGGTGGATCGTCCTCAAGGGCGGCAAGTGGGTGCCTGAGGGGTCGACGAAGTACACCTGCAACGGTGTCTCGGACGCGACATGACCAGTCTCCTGTCGTTCACGATCCTCGGCATCTTCACCGGTGCCGCCTACGCGATCGCCGCCAGCGGGTTGGTGCTGACCTACAGCACCACCCGGGTGTTCAACATCGCCCACGGTGCGTTCGGCATGGTGATGGCCTTCGTCTACTGGGACCTCAGCCAGCGGCAGGGGATCCCGGCCTGGGTCTCACTCGCCCTGGTGCTGCTCGTGGTGGCGCCGGCCTTCGGGTTCTTCGTGCAGCGGTTCGTCGCCCGCGGTCTCGGCGACGCCCCGGTGAGCGTCTCCCTCGTGGTCACCGTCGGCCTCTTCGTCGGCCTGATCGGTGTGGCCCAGCAGGTGTGGCCGCCGGCGGCGCGGAGCGTGCCGCAGTTCTTCGACCAGGCCGGGTTCTCCGCCGGCGGGGTCTTCGTCACCTACCACCAGCTGGTCACGATCCTGCTCTCCGCGGCGGTGGCCGGCGGCCTGTTCCTGCTGCTGAACCGGACCCGGGTCGGCACCGCGATGCGGGCCTCGGTCGACAACCCCGACCTGCTCAAGCTGTACGGCGGTCAGCCGGGCATGGTGGCCGCCCTCGCCTGGGCGATCGGCACGTCGCTCGCGGCGCTGGCCGGGATCCTGCTCACGCCGGTGATCGGGCTGGACTACTACGAGCTCACGCTGCTGGTGATCAACGCCTTCGCCGCCGCCATGCTCGGCCGGCTCAAGAGCCTCCCGCTGACCTTCGCCGGCGCGATGAGCCTGGGCATCCTGCAGTCCTACGCGGTCGCCTACCTGCCGAGCACCGGCGACCTGTCCGGCCTCCGGGCGGTGATCCCGACGCTGTTCCTGTTCGTGGTCATCGTCCTGATGCCGCAGGCCCAGCTGCGTGTCGGCCAGGTCAAGGGCATCGTGTCGGCGCCGCTGCCGACCGTGCGCCGCTCGGTCGCCGCCGGAGGCGGGCTCGTCGTACTCGTCGCGCTGCTGACGCTGTCGATGTCGGGCTCCAGCATCCTGCTGGCCGGCACTGCCGCGACCTACGCGATGGTGATGCTCTCGCTGGTGCTGCTCACCGGCTACGGCGGGCACGTGTCGCTGGCGCAGTTCACCTTCGCCGGGATCGGCGCGCTGTCCTACGCCAAGCTCGACTCGCCGAACCTGTTCGGCCTCCTCCTCGCGGCCCTGATCGCCGCGGCCGTCGGTGCGCTGGTCGCGCTGCCGGTGCTGCGGCTGACCGGGCTCTACCTCGCGCTGAGCACGCTCGCGTTCGGCGCGCTGATGGACAAGCTGGTCTTCCAGGCGTCGTTCGCGTTCGGCTTCAACGGCAGCCTCCCGGCCGAGCGGCTCTCGGTGCTCGGCATCCAGGTCAGCGACGGCGGCACCTACGTCGTGCTGATGACGATCATCTTCGTGGCCATGGGCATCGGGCTGCTCCTGCTCCGTCGCGGCCGGCTGGGCCGGATCCTGATCGCGATGCGGGACAGCCCGGCCGCCTGCGGGACGCTCGGGCTGAACATGCGCTGGTTCCGGGTCGGGCTGTTCGGACTGTCGGCCGGGATGGCCGGCCTGGCCGGCGCGTTGTTCGCCGGTCTGCGGCAGACCATCTCCGCCACCGACTTCCAGCTGCTCTCCAGCCTGCCGCTGCTCCTGCTCGCGGTCGTGTGCGGCGTGACGTCGGTGACCGGCGCGGCCCTGGGCGGCGTCTTCTACATGATGCTGCCGGTGCTGCAGAGCAACTACCCCAACCTCGCAGGCCTCGCCTTCGTGGTCATCGGCTTCGGTGCGGTCGCGCTCGGTCGCGACCCGAACGGGTTGGCCAACCTGCTCTTCGGCCTCGGTCGCAAGGTCGAGCAGCGGCTCTGGCCCGCCGTGGCCGACCGGGTTCCCGGCCTGCCGTCGATCCCGGTGCCGGCGCTGGCTCGTCGTGACGACGGCACGGTCGGCAAGCACCGTGACGGCGACGACGTCCGGGCCGGGTCGACGTACGACTCCGAGACCGACCTGGTGCTGAGGGAGGAGGTGGCCACCCATGGCGCTTCTTGAGGTCGACGACGTGGTCGTCCAGTTCGGTGGGGTGACCGCGGTCAACGAGGCGCGGTTCTCCCTCGAGGCCGGCCGGGTCACCGGGCTGATCGGGCCCAACGGCGCGGGCAAGACCACGTGCTTCAACGTGATCACCGGCCTGCAGAAGCCGACCAGCGGCCACGTGCGTTACCAGGGCAAGGACATCACCTCGATGCAGCCGCACCGTCGCGCCAAGCGCGGGATGGCGCGCACCTTCCAGCGCCTGGAGGCGTTCGGGTCGCTCACTGTGCGCGACAACGTGCGCGTCGCGCTCGACATCCACCACGGTCTGCGGGGACTGCTGCAGCGCACCCCGAGCGTGCGCGTCGACGCGCTACTGGAGCGGGTCGGCATCGCGGAGTACGCCGACGAGCGCGCCGACTCGATCCCCACCGGCACCGCCCGGCTGCTCGAGCTGGCGCGTGCGCTGGCCAGCGAGCCGCAGCTGCTGCTGCTCGACGAGCCGTCCTCCGGGCTCGACGAGAACGAGACCGACGACTTCGGCGACCTGCTCCGCGAGCTCGCCGGGGAGGGCCGTGCGGTGCTCATGGTCGAGCACGACATGGACCTGGTGATGGCCGTCTGCGACGAGATCCACGTCCTCGACTTCGGCCACATCATCGCCTCGGGCACACCCGCGCAGATCCGCGCCGACCGGCGGGTGCAGGAGGCCTACCTCGGCGCGGCCGACGAGCACGAGGTCGAGGCGACCCGCAACGACCTGCCGCCGGTCGGCGCCGACGACTACACCACCGTGCTGCCGCCCGTGGTCGACGAGGTGGTCAGGTGAGCATCCCGATCCTCGAGGTCATGGACCTCCACGCCGCCTACGGTCGCATCGAGGTGCTCCGCGGCGTCGACCTCACCCTCCCTCGCGGCGCGGTGGTCGCCCTGCTCGGGCCCAACGGCGCCGGCAAGAGCACGCTGCTGAAGGTGATCAGCGGTCAGATGAAGCCGACCAGCGGCGACATCCACATGGCCGGCGTCAACGTGGAGGGCGCCACCACCGAGGAGCTCGCCCGGCACGGCCTGTGCACCATCCCGGAGGGACGCAGCGTCTTCCCGAACCTCACGGTCGAGGAGAACCTCACCCTGGTCTCCTACGCCGGGGTGCCGGCCGACAAGGTGCTCGAGACCGCCTACAGCTACTTCCCCCGGCTCGACCAGCGGCGCCACCAGCTGGCCGGGACCATGTCCGGCGGCGAGCAGCAGATGCTCGCGTTGTCCCGGGCGCTGGCCTCCGACCCGGCGCTGCTGCTGCTCGACGAGCTGTCGATGGGCCTGGCGCCGCTGATCGTCGAGGAGCTCTACGACACGGTGGCCCAGATCGCCGAGACCGGCGTCTCGATCCTGGTGGTCGAGCAGTTCGCGCGTACGGCGCTGCGGGTCTCCGACTACGCAGCGGTGATGACCGGCGGGCGGATCGTCGCCACCGGCGAACCCGAGGAGATCAACGCGAAGATGTCCGACGTCATCCTTGGAGGAGCAGCATGAAGCGCCCGATCAGGTCCCTGGCCCTGGCCGCCCTCGCGGCCGGGCTGGTGGGGACCGCCGCCCCGATCCCGGCGGCGCAGGCCGAGCCGGCCTTCGGCGGCTACTCCTCCGAGGCAGTGGCCACCCCGCTCAAGATCGAGATCTACGAGCCGGTGGTGCCGATCCCGGCCGAGCCGCAGCTGGAGTTCGAGCTCGCCTACACGAAGGTGGAGGCCACCAGCGGCGACGGCGCCGGGCTGGCCAGCTGGCTGTGGCCCGGCGACCCGCTTGGCCAGGGCTGCAAGACCTTCGTGGAGCAGCTGGGGCTCGGCGACACCGGACTGTGCAAGGACGGCTACCCGGTGCAGGTGAACTCCCGCACGCCCGGTGAGAACGACAAGGCCTCCGACGAGCCGGTGCCCGGCTCGCTGATGCGCACCAGCGCATCGGAGAAGGGCGTCCAGGCGACCGTCGGGTGGTCCAGCAACTCCGACGTGTCCGATCCCGAGAAGAAGGACCAGCCCGGGGTGCCCGGCCTTCCCGAGCCGCCCGGCGGTGACCAGCCCGGGCTGCCGGGGCTGCCCGAGCTGCCCGCCGACCCGCTGAAGGCCCTGCAGGACCTCGGTGCCGCGATCACCGGCAAGGACCGGGCGGTGGCTGCCGCGGAGGAGGACGGCGACGACGGGGGCACTCCCGGTCTGCCGCCCGAGCTCGCGATGCTGGTGGACGTCGACGGGCTCGTCAGCGACGCGCGCACGATGCTCAAGGGCGGCACGGTCACCACCGTGGCGACCAGCAAGCTGGGCCAGCTGTCCCTGCTCGGCGGGATGATCACCGCCGACGGGATCACCGTGCGCACCACGACCAGCGCCGACGGCAAGAAGCCGACGGCGTCCGGCATCACCCGGATCGGCGGCCTCGAGATCGCCGGCACCCCGATGTCGATCGGGCCGGACGGGGTCGAGTTCGCCGGCCAGAAGCAGAAGATCCCCGGCCTCTCCGACGACCCCGGCAAGGCGCTCGAGCAGCTCGGCGTGCAGCTGCTGCTGCCCAAGCCGAAGAAGATGGCCAAGGGTGACGAGGCGGCCGCGGCGTTCTCGGGCCTGCGGATCATCATCGACACCAAGCCGCTGCGCGCACTGCTCAAGGACGTGCCGCTCCAGGACCTGGTCGACATGATCCCGTTCCCCGAGGAGGCCAAGCAGCTCAAGAGCCTGCTCGGTGCGGCGACCCAGCTGGCTCCCAAGCTGGTGATCACCGCCGGCAACGCCGCCGCGGAGACCAGCACCGTGCCGAAGATGGAGTTCGACCTGCCGACGGTCGACCCCAGCGACCTGACCGGCGCCGGCGCACCGCCGGTGAGTGGCGGCACCAGCGGCTCGGCGACCGCCGGCGGTGCGGCCGCCGGGGTGCCGGGCGTGGCCGGAGAAGCGGCTGCCGCCGGTGACGCCGGTGGGCTCGACGCACTCGCCGCCGATCCCATGGCGTCCTCCGGCCTGCCGCCGCTGGCGAGCATCCCGGGCGCGCTCATGGTGGGCGGCCTGATCCTCGCCGCCGGGGTTGGCTGGTGGCTGCAGAAGATCGGCGGTCTCGTGCTCGGCGGGGCGGGCAGCTGCTCGCACGGCCTCGAGACCGGCGTACCCGACCTGAGAGGGGCCTGATTCCCGTGACCGTACAGTCCACGCCCGCAACCGCCCACGTGATGCCCCGGGCCCAGGCCCGCAACCAGCAGGCTGCCGGGTCGGCACCGCTGCGGAACAACGGCTACCGGATGCTCCAGGTCGTGCTGTTCGTGGCCGGAGCAGTGCTCCTCCCGCTCGGCCTGATCGTGATCATCCTCGGCTGGTACGGCGCCGCGCACACGCCGTACGCCTACGACCAGCTGTCCTACCTGGTCTCCGGCGGGCTGCTCGGCCTCGGGCTGACCTTCTGCGGGGGCTTCCTGTACTTCGGGGCCTGGCTGGCCCGGATCGCCGCCGACCAGCGGGACTCCGCCAAGCGGCTCTCCGACACGCTGCTCGTGCTCGCCGACGTCGTCTCGCGGAGCACGGCGACGACCCCGGCGGTCGCCGCCTCGGCCACCCCGGCAGCCGTGCGTGACCCCGGTGCGGTGCTGGTCGTCGCGGGTGGCGGCACGACCGTCCACCGCGCCGACTGCGCCCTGATCGCGGCGCGCGACGACCTGCGGCCGGCCGGGCCCGACGCTCCCGGGCTCACCGCGTGCCGGCTGTGCAAGCCCGAGGTCTGACCTGGCCCTGACGGCGCCTCGGGCCTGCCGGTCGGTGTCCCGGGCGCAGCCTCAGCGCTGTGCCCGGGGCATCAGCACGTCGGGGTCGTCGGCTGCGGTGAGCGCCTCGTCGGGTCGCTTGGCCAGGACGGAGTCGATGTAGGAGCGGGCGGTCTCCATGATGTCGATCTCGTGTCCGGCCCGCTCGGACAGGAACCAGCGGTGCTCGAGGATCTCGTGGAAGATCTCGGCGGGCTCGAGCTTGCCGCGCAGCTGTCTCGGCACCATCGCCATGATCGGGTCGTAGACCTCGGTCAACCACCGGTAGGCGACCAGGGAGCGGTTCTCGGCGCCCAGACCGTGGTGGGCGGTGTAGGCGGAGATGTCGTTGAGCAGCCGCCGGGCCTGGTTGTCCTCGACGTCGAGCCCGGTGAGGCTGTGCAGCTCGCGTGAGTGGTGTCCGGCCTCGACCACCTTCGGCTGCAGACGCACGGTGGAGCCCGACCAGTCGGTGACGATGTCGAGCTCGTCGACGTCGAAGCCGAGCTTGTTCAGCCGCTCGATGCGCTGCTCGATGCGCCACATCTCCGCGGCGTCGAACTCCTCGATGCCGGTCAGCTCGTCCCACAGCTCGGTGTAGCGCCGCTCCACCAGCTCGATGATCGCGTGCGGGTCCACCTCGTCCTCGAGCAGCCCGCCGGCCTGGAGGTCGAGCAGCTCGCCGAACAGGTTGCCGTAGGCGACCTCGAGGTCGTGCGCCCGCTGCCCGCGGGAGAGCTCGTCGTGCAGCTCGCCGGTCTCGGCGTCGACGAGGTAGGCGGTGAACTCGCCGGCGCTGCGGCGGAACAGCACGTTCGACAGCGAGACGTCGCCCCAGAAGAAGCCCGACAGGTGCAGCCGCACCAGGAGCACCGCGAGGGCGTCGATCAGCTTCGGAAGGCTGTCGGCGCGCAGACCGTGCGAGAACAGCGACCGGTAGGGCAGGGAGTAGGTCAGGTGCCGGGTCACGAGGGCCGGCTCGATCTCCTCGCCGCTCGCGCTCTCCCGGCCGGCGACCACCGCGACCGGCTCTACCGCCGGCAGGTCGAGGCGGCGGAGGTCGCGCAGCATGCGGTACTCCCGGAAGGCGATCGGCTCGCGAGTCTCCTTCACGGCGTAGACGTCGGTGCCCAGCCGGACGATGCGGACGACGTGGCGGGAGATGCCGCGGGGGAGCGGGACCACGTGCTCCTCGGTCCACTCCTCCAGCGGAAGGTTCCAGGGCAGCGTCACCAGCGCGGGGTTCGGCTTGGTGGCCACGATCCGCAGGGGCATGGGACCAGCCTAACGGCGGCGGCGACCGGTGGGCTCGAGGAAGACCGCCCCCGGGCCGCGAGGGGCGACCTCGTCGTCGGGGTTGTTCAGCGCGCACGTGCGCAGGCTCAGGCAACCGCAGCCGATGCAGCCGTCGAGCCTCTCCCGGAGCCGCTCCAGGCGCTCGATCTGCTCGTCGATGCGCGGCCGCCAGCTGCGAGAAAGCCTGGTCCAGTCTGCCTTCGTCGGTGTCCTGCCCTCGGGCAGTGTGGCGAGGGCCTCCTCGATCTCCTCGAGGGTGAGGCCGACCCGCTGTGCGGAACGGATGAACGCCACCTGGCGCAGCTGGGCCTGGGCGTACCTGCGCTGGTTGCCTGCCGTGCGCTCGGACCGGATCAGCCCCCGCTCCTCGTAGTAGCGCAGCGCAGAGGGAGCGACCCCGGAGCGTTCGGAGAGCTGCCCGATGGTCAGGTGCGCGACATGCCTCGGCATGCGTCGAGCATATCGGTGTTGACTTCAAGTGAACTTGAACTTGCATCGTCGTGCCATGACGACGACGACCACTCTGCAGGAGGTCGGTGCGGGCGGGCATCGCTACAGCTACGCCGACCTCTGGCACCTGATGAGCCTGATGACCGGGGACGAGAAGCACACCGTCGCTGCGACCTCGACCCTCGACGTGCTCTGGGTGCTGTACGACACCGTTCTGGACGTGACTCCCGAGACGCTGGCCGACCCGGGACGTGACCGGTTCTACCTGTCCAAGGGGCACGGCCCGATGGCCTACTACGCGGTGCTTGCCGCCAAAGGATTCTTCCCCGTCGGCTGGCTGGCCGGTTGGGCGTCGTACGAATCACCGCTGGGGCACCACCCCGACCGCAACCTCGTTCCGGGGGTGGAGATCTCGAGCGGCTCGCTGGGGCACGGGCTGCCGCTGGCGGTCGGCACGGCCCTCGGTCTACGGGCGCAGGGAATCGGGGCGCGGGTGGTCGTGCTCGTCGGAGACGCAGAGCTGGACGAAGGGAGCAATCATGAGGCGATCGAGCTCGCGGCCGCGCTGGACCTGGCGGCGCTCACCGTCGTGGTCGTCGACAACCGGTCGGCCACGCACGCCGTCCCCGGGCGGATCGAGGAGCGGTTCGCGGTCGAGGGGTGGCACGCCGTGGGAGTCGATGGCCGAGATCACGCGCAACTACACCGTGCACTGACGCGGCCGCCGGACCCGTCGGGCTTCGGGACGCCGTCGGCTGTCGTCGCCCACGTCGAGGAGAAGGGCTCATGAGGCGCGACCCGAGAGCCACCTTCGCGGCCACCGCAGCGGGGCTCGTCGAGCAGGACCTCTCGGTCGCCCTGGTGTACGCCGAGATCTCGGGCCAGTACTTCGCCGAGGTCGAGCAGCGCCATCCCGACCGGGTGGTCAACGTCGGCATCCGCGAGCAGCTCCTCGTCAACGTCGGGGCAGGCCTCGCGCTGACCGGGATGCGGCCGGTCGTGCACACGTTCGCGCCGTTCCTGGTCGAGCGGGCCTTCGAGCAGGTCAAGCTCGGGTTCGACCACCAGGGGGTCGGCGGGGTGCTCGTGAGCAGCGGGGCGTCGTACGACATCGCCGGCGGTGGGCGCACGCACCAGGCACCCGGCGACGTGGCGCTGGTCGACACACTGTCCGGGTGGACGGTGCACGTGCCCGGCCACGCGGACGAGGTCGAGTCCGCGATGCGGCTGGCGGTGTCGGGCTCCGGCCGCGACTACGTGCGCGTCTCGCAGCACCAGAACCGGCAGGCCTTCCCGGTGCGACCCGGTCGCTTCCACGTGGCGAAGCGGGGAGGTGGCGCAACCCTGGTCGCGGTCGGCCCGATGCTCGACCCGGTGCTCGAGGCGGTCGGCGACCTGGACGTCAGCGTGCTCTACGCCGGCTCGGTGCGGCCGTTCGACGCCGCCGCCCTGCGCTCGGTGCTGGGGAGGCCGGAGGTGGTGCTGGTCGAGCCCTACCTGGCCGGGACGTCGGCGCGCTGCGTCGACGAGGCGCTGGTCGACGTACCGCACCGGCTGCTGTCGCTCGGCGTCGCCCGGGGTGAGCTGCGCCGCTACGGCACCCCACGCGAGCACGCCGCCGCGCACGGCCTCGACGCCGCGGGGATCCGCGCCTCGGTCGACGCGTTCCTGTCCGCGTAGCCCCCGGACAGCACGACGGCGGGGCAGCCCCGTGGGGCCACCCCGCCGTCGCGGTCCGACGTCCTACTTGTTGAAGGCGTCCTTGACCTTCTCGCCCGCCTGCTTGAGGTCGGACTTGCTCTGCTCGCGCTTGCCCTCGCGCTCGAGCGACTCGTCGTCGCTGGCGCCACCGAGCGCCTCCTTGGCCTTGCCCAGGGTGCCTTCGGCGGAGTTCTTCAGCTTGTCGTCCATGCCCATGAGTCGTCCCTCCTTGGTCGGTACGACGGTCGTACCCGAGCCCGCCCACGGCATGCGGCCGTCTACCATGGGTCCTCGCGTCCGCCGTACCGCACGGTCGGCAGGCGCAGGCCGGCCTGGCGCAACTGGCAGCGCACCTAACTTGTAATTAGGGGGTTGGGGGTTCGAGTCCCCCGGTCGGCTCCGACCCTCTTGCGCGCGCGTCGCGTGCTCCAGAAATGGGCGCGAACCACAGAAATCCTCGGGATTTCCTGCTGTTCGTGCCCCATCCGCGGCCCGGTCCGGGCGTTGGTCACCTGCACGGGGGACAGCGCATCGGACATACCGCCCGAGTGCCGCACACCCGGGCATGCCCGGACAACACGCGGGCAAGGGGCGCGCAGGGCCGCCTCGTTCCTCCCAGCGGGGCGGCCCCCAGTCCCGCGCTGGTGGCTCAGCCCCGGCGGCTCAGGCGCCGTCGACCCGGTCGACCTCGAACTGCATGGCCGGGTCGGCGAGCGCGTCCTGGCTCGCCACGATCCGCATTTCGCGGCTCCCGGCCTCGGCGGTCGCCTCCATCACGGCGTACACCGAGGAGGTCGTCCGGGCCAGCGCGGTCGGCAGGTCGTGGCCGGCGAGCAGGTTCGCCAGGAACACCGCGGAGGTCAGGTCGCCCGCGCCGGGCGGGTTGATCGGCAGTCGCGGGGTGCGCGCCCGCCAGGCGCCGGCGTCGGAGACGGCCACCATGTCGAGCGCGTCGTCGGGCGTCTCGTCGGTGATCACGCTGGTGACCAGGACGGTGTTCGGACCGGTCGCGCGCACCGCGTTGGCTGCTGCCACGACGTGCTCCAGGGTCTCGGCCTCGGTGCCGGCCAGGAACGCGAGCTCGAACTGGTTGGGGGTGATCACGTCGGCGGCCGGAACCACCTTGTCGCGCATGAACTCCGGGATGCCCGGTCGCACGAAGAAGCCGCGGCCGACGTCGCCCATCACCGGGTCGCAGAAGTAGATCGCCTCGGGGTTGCGGCGCTTCACCTCCGCCACGGCGTCGAGGATGACCGCGCCCACGTCCTCGGCGCCCTGGTAGCCCGAGAGGACGGCGTCGCACCGGTCCAGGGCGCCGCGGTCCTCCACGCCGTGGATCACCTCGGCGATGTCCTCGGCGCGCAGCAGCGGCCCGCGCGCCTCGCCGTACCCGGTGTGGTTGGAGAAGTGCACCGTGATCACCGGCCACACGTCGAAGCCGAGACGCTGCAGCGGGAAGAGCGCGGCGCTGTTGCCGGCGTGACCGTAGGCGACCAGGGACTGGATGGAGAGGATGTTCACCGGACGAATCCTGCCATCTCGACTGCGGGCCGAGTACACCTAGCGCCGGAGCTTCAGGTACTCGTGCGGGCGGATCGCCGAGCTGTAGCCGGCGCGCTTGGGCCGCACCTCGAAGTGCAGGTGGCACCCGTCGGGGGCGCCCGCGTCGGAGGCGCGCGCGATCAGCTGGCCGCGGCGGACCCGCTCGCCGGGAGAGACGTAGACCTTGCGCACGTGGGCGATCACGATGTCGACGTCGTGGCGCTGGTTGCGGATCCGGAACGCCTTCGGCCCGTACGACGCACCGAGTGCTCCGCTCGAGGCGGGATCGACCACCCGACCAGGCATGCCGGCGAACAGGCGCGTGCCGCACGGCATCGCGATGTCGATGCCGTGGTGGAAGCCGCGCTGCCGGGTGCACCGCGGGTCGGGGGAGTAGTACGGGGCGGCGGTGCAGCCGAAGTTGATCATCTTGCGCCGCTCGCCGGCGTACCACGGCGAGGAGTAGCGGTGCTTGTCCTTCACCCAGAACCGTCGGGGCTCCTCGGCCGCGGCGGCGCCGGTGAGCGCGCCGGCGAGGGCCAGTGGGAGCAGGAGGAGCACGGCGAGGGTCGCGGCCGCGAGGGCGAGCGGTCGGAGCGTGGTCATCGGGCCATCTCATCGTCGTTCGGAGGCCGAGGGAACCCCTGTACGCCAGAACTAGAACGCGTTACAGTCCATCTCGATCCGGGGTGGGGTCTCCCTTGCCCGGCCGTCGTGAGTGATCGAGGTTGTGTGATGGGTGCTGTCGACTCCGCCGACTACGTGGTGATCGGGGCCGGCAGTGCCGGCTGCATCGTGGCCCGTCGGCTCGCCGACACGGGGGCGAGCGTCGTGCTGCTGGAGGCCGGTCCGTCGGACCGAACCCCGTTCGTGCGCAAGCCCGGCATGATCGCGATCTTCCACAACGTGCCGCAGCTGAAGAAGCGGCTGGACTGGGGCTTCTACACCACCCCGCAGCAGCACGCCCTCGGACGCCGGATCCCGCAGACCCGCGGGCGCGTGCTCGGCGGGTCGAGCTCGGTCAACGGGATGCTGTTCGTGCGGGGCAACGCGCAGAACTACGACGACTGGGCGGCGGAGGGCAACGAGGGCTGGTCCTTCGACGACGTGCTGCCGAGCTTCCGGCGGATGGAGAGCTGGGAGGGCGGCGCGGACGACCTTCGGGGTGGGGACGGCCCGGTCAAGGTCACCCGCCAGCGCGACCTGACCCCGGCGTCGCAGGAGTTCATGGAGGCGCTGAGCGAGACCGCCGGCGTGCCGAAGATCGACGACTACAACGGCAAGTCGCAGGAGGGTGTCAGCGTCTTCCAGCAGAGTGCCGCCGACGGGTTGAGGTACTCGTCGTCGGTGGCGTACCTCGACGACCACGCGCTGCCCAACCTCCGGATCGAGGTGGGTGCCACGGTGAGCCGCGTCGTGATCGAGGGTGGTCGCGCCGTCGGCGTGGAGGTGCTCGAGAAGGGCGGCACGCGGGTGATCCGGGCGGACCGGGAGGTCGTCGTGTCTGCCGGTGCCTACAGCTCGCCGCAGCTGCTGATGCTCTCGGGTGTCGGTCCGGCCGAGCACCTGCGCCGGCACGGCATCGACGTGCACGCCGACCTGCCGGTCGGTGACAACCTGCACGACCACATGTTCGTGCCGATGACCTATGTCATGAAGGGTGCCCGCAACAAGGGCACGGCGGCGTACTTCGCCAAGGGCATGGTGCAGGAGGCGCTGCGGGGCGACACCTGGCTCGGCAGGACGGTGTTCGAGGCGGTCGCCTTCGTGCACTCCTCGCAGGGGTCGCCGGTCCCGGACCTGCAGATCCACGCGCTGCCGTGGAGCTACCCGTTCCCCAACCAGGACGCCCCGACGAGGCACAAGGTCGATCCCGCCGCGGCGCTGACGATCATGCCGACGCTGATCTACCCCAAGAGTCGGGGCACGCTCCGCCTCGCCTCGGCCGACCCGACCGCGGCGCCGCTGATCGATCCCGGCTACCTGACCGAGCCGGCCGACCGGGAGCTGCTGCTCGAGGGCGTCAAGCTGGTGCGCGAGACGATGGCAAACCGGCTGATCGCCGCGGGAGTCAGTGCCGAGCTCAACCCCGGCCCGGACTTCCCGGACGACGCCGCGCTGGCCCGCGAGCTGCCGAACCGGGCGACGACCGTCTACCACCCGGTCGGCAGCTGCCGGATGGGCGTGGACGAGCGGGCCGTGGTCGACCCCGAGCTGCGGGTGCGCGGCATCGAGGGACTGCGGGTGGCCGACGCGTCGATCATGCCGAGCATCACCGGCGGCAACACCAACGCCCCGGCGATGCTGATCGGCGAGCGCTGCGCGGAGCTGATGACGACCTCCTGAGACGGGGGTGTACCCAGAAACTAGAACGCGTTACAGTTGCCGCGGGAGGGTGACCCGCGACACAGCAGCGATCCGAGGAGTACCTATGGCCCGTCAACCACGTTCCCTCGCCGGAAAGGTCGTCGTCGTCACCGGCGGCGGCCGCGGGATCGGCGCCGCTACCGCGGCTCACCTCGTCCGGGAGGGCGCGGTCGTCGCGATCGGCGACCTCGACGAGACCCTCGCCAAGGAGACCGCGGCCCGCGTCGGCGGCAAGGCGATCGGCGCCGGCCTCGACGTCACCGACAACGCCGGCTTCACCGCGTTCCTCGACCAGGTCGAGCGCGAGCTCGGTCCGATCGACGTGCTCGTCAACAACGCCGGGATCATGCCGCTGAACCGGATCGAGGAGGAGAGCGACGCCTCCACCCACGCCCAGGTCGCGGTGAACCTGCTTGCCGTCATCCACGGCACCAAGGAGGCGGTGCGTCGGATGAAGGCGCGCGGCGGCCAGGGACACATCGTCAACATCTCCTCTGCTGCAGGACGGGTCCCGGTCGCCGGCGGAGCGACGTACACGGCGACCAAGCACGCCGTGTCGGGCTTCTCCAACGCGCTACACATCGAGTTCATGGCCGACCGGACGCCGATCGACATCACCGCCGTGCACCCGGCGATCGTGCGCACCGAGCTGTCGAAGGGACTCAAGGACAACAAGGGCGTCTCGCCGGTGACGCCCGAGCAGGTCGCCGCCGCGGTCGTGGATGCCCTGAAGTTCCCCCGGCCCGACGTCTACGTCCCCAAGAGCCTCGGCATGGCCACCAAGACCGGCGGGTTGATGCCGCGCCGCGTCGGGGAGTGGCTCAACCGGGTGCTCGGCGGTGAGCGCGCCGCCCTCGACGCGATCTCCTCGCCCGAACGCCGTGCCTACGAGGACCGTGTCGCGCACAGTGCCCCCGCGGCGGAGAAGGAGCGTTCCGCATGACCCTGCCCGCGAGCATCAACGACGAGCTGCTGAGCCGGCTGACCGGCCTGGTCGCCTCCTCCGGCGGCGACGCCTACAAGATGACCGAGGTCTACACCGGCGAGGTCATCACCGCGCTGCCACAGTCCAGCCCCGAGGACATCGCCCGCGCCTTCGACGAGGCGCGACGTGCCCAGTCGGTGTGGGCGTCCTGGCCGGTCGCCAAGCGGATGAAGGTCTTCAAGCGCTTCCACCAGCTGCTGCTCGAGCACAATGAGACGATCGTCGACCTGATCCAGGCCGAGAGCGGCAAGGCGCGGCGGATGGCCTTCGAGGAGACCTGCGACGTCCCGATGGTGATCAGCCACTACCTCAAGCGCGCGCCGAAGCTGCTGCGTCCGGTCAGGCGCGGCGGGCCGGTGCCGATCGTCACCACCTCCACGGAGATCCGCCAGCCCAAGGGCGTCGTCGGCATCATCGCGCCGTGGAACTTCCCCTTCGCCACCGGCATGTCCGACGCGGTGCCGGCGCTCATGGCGGGCAACGGCATCGTGCTCAAGCCCGACAACAAGACCGCGCTCAGCCCGTTGTACGGCGTCTCGCTGCTCTACGAAGCCGGGCTGCCGAAGGGACTGTTCCAGGTGGTCTGCGGTGAGGGACCCGTCGCGGGGCCGCCGGTGATCGACCACGCGAACTTCGTGATGTTCACCGGCTCCACCGCGACGGGCCGGTTCATCGGCCAGCGGGCCGGCGAGAACCTGATCGGCTGCACTCTCGAGCTCGGCGGCAAGAACCCGATGATCGTCATGGACGATGCGAACCTCGACGAGGTCGTGCCGGGCGCGATCGCGGGGGTGTTCCGCAACACCGGCCAGGTGTGCATGCACATCGAGCGGATCTACGTCCACGAGTCGATGTTCGAGGAGTTCACCCGCCGGTTCGTCGAGGCGGTGAAGCAGATCAAGATCGGCGCGGCGTACGACTTCGAGCCGGAGATGGGGTCGCTGATCTCGGTCGACCACAAGGACCGGGTCGCCTCGCACGTCGAGGACGCCCGAGCCAAGGGTGCCACCGTGCTCGTCGGCGGCCGCGCGCTGCCGGAGATCGGGCCGGCGTTCTACGCGCCGACCGTGCTGACCGGCGTCACCAAGGACATGATGGCCGGCTCGTGCGAGACGTTCGGGCCCGTCGTCGCGCTGCACCCCTACCGCACGGTGTCCGAGGCGATCGCGCTGGCCAACGACACCGACTACGGGCTCAACGCCAGCGTGTTCGGCTCCGACCTCAAGCGGGCGACCGAGGTGGCGCAGAAGCTGCAGGCGGGCAACGTCAACGTCAACGACGCCTTCGCTGCCGCCTTTGCCAGCAAGGGCACGCCGTCGGGCGGGGTGAAGCAGTCCGGCGTCGGTGCCCGGCACGGCGACAACGGCCTTTTGAAGTACACCGACGTGCAGAACCTGGCCGTGGTCAAGAAGCAGGTGATGGACCCGCCCGAGGGCGTGCCCTTCGCCAAGCACGCGCAGACCACGCTCAAGTCGCTGGCCCTCATGCGCAAGACCGGCATCCGCTGAGGCCTTCGCAGGGGCCCTTGTTCGGGCGTCTCGTCCGGCTCTAGATTGGCGTCATGTCCGCACTCCTCGTCCTCGCCGCTCCTCTCGAGACAGGGCTCAACCCGTTGTGGCCGTCGGGGCCTGAGGTGCTCGCCGTGATGGCCGTCGTGGGTCTCCTGCTCGTGGCGGCGTTGGTCGCCGTGGTGCTGGTCGCTCTCCGGGCATCCCGGAGCTCGGCCGAGACAGCGCGGCGCGAGCAGGCTCAGGCGACCTGGAGCGAGCGCTTGGACAGGCCCATCCAGTAGCCGTCGATGCGCTGGTCGCCCGGGGCGTCGGCCTCGCTGGCTGCACCGAGGGTGATGAAGAGCGGGGTGAAGTGCTCCACGGTCGGGTGTGCGTAGGGCATCCCCGGCGCCCGGTCCCGGTACGACGCCAGCTCGTCGACGTCCCCGCGGGCCAGCGCCTCGGCGGCCCAGGCGTCGAACTCCGCGGACCAACCGGGAGCGGCCGCCTCGATCCGCCAGTCACGCAGGAACGGCAGGCCGTGGGTGAGGAAGCCCGACCCGACGACCAGCACGCCCTCGTCGCGCAGCGGGCGCAGCCGGCGGCCGAGGTCGAGGAGCCGGCCCGGGTCCTGGGTGGGCAGCGACATCTGGAGCACCGGGATGTCGGCGTCGGGGTACATGATCTTCATCGGCACCCAGGCGCCGTGGTCGAGCCCGCGGCTCGTGTGCTGGTGCACCGGCTCGGTGTCCGGCATCATCGCGGCCACCCGGGCGGCCAGGGCGGTGGCGTCCGGGGTCTCGTACCTCACGTTGTAGTACTTCGGGTCGAAGCCGCCGAAGTCGTAGATCAGCGGGGTGCCGGCCGCGGTCGCGCTGAGGCTGACCGGGGCGGACTCCCAGTGCGCGGACACGATCAGGACCGCCTTGGGGCGCGGAAGATCCGCCGCCCAGGCGGCCAGCTGTCCGCTCCACACCGGGTCGTCGAGCAGCGGCGGGGCGCCGTGCCCGATGTAGAGGGCCGGCATGCGGTCTGCGGTGGTCATTGCCATCTCCCATGTAGTTCAAGTTTCAACAACTAGGATAGGCGTCGCCACGAGCAGGAGCAAGCCGATCAGGGCAGCTGCCACTCCACGGGGTCGGCACCCTGGCCGACGAGCAGCGCGTTGACCCGGCTGAACGGGCGCGAGCCGAAGAACCCGCGCGAGGCCGAGAGTGGGCTCGGGTGCGGTGACTCCACCCACGGCACCGCCCCGAGCATCGGCTTGAGGCTCTGCGCGTCCCGGCCCCAGAGGATCGCAGCGAGCGGGCCACCGCGCTCGACCAGCGCGTGGATCGCCCGCTCGGTCACCGCCTCCCAGCCGCGGCCCCGGTGCGAGCCGGCCGCCCCGGGCGCGACCGTGAGCACCCGGTTCAGCAGCAGCACGCCCTGGTCCGCCCACGGAGTCAGGTCGCCGGAGCTCGGCGGCGCCACCCCGAGGTCGTCGTGCAGCTCCTTGAAGATGTTCACCAGGCTGCGCGGCAGCGGGCGCACCTCGGACGCGACGGAGAACGACAGACCCACCGCGTGACCCGGGGTCGGGTAGGGGTCCTGGCCGACGACCAGCACACGCACGTCGGTGAGCGGTCGCTGGAAGGCCCGCAGGATCCGGTCGCCGGCCGGCAGGTACGTCCGGCCGGCGGCGAGCTCGGCTCGCAGGAACTCGCCCATCCTTGCGATCACGTCGTCCACCGGGGCCAGCGCCTCGGCCCAGTCGGATGCGACCAGGCCGCGGTCCACGAGTCCGCCGAGTGCGCTCATGGGCACAGAACCTAGCGCCGGGTGCCCTCCGACCGAGGCACGGGGCAAGCCGCGGCTATCGTGACGGCGTGACGAGGACAGCGGTGGTCGTCGGCGGTGGGATCGGCGGGCTCACCGCCGCGGTAGCCTTGCGCCGCGCGGGGTGGCAGGTGACCGTGCTCGAGAAGGCCGCCGCGCTGACCGAGGTCGGCGCGGGCCTGACCCTGTGGTCCAACGCGCTCGCGGCCCTCGACACGATCGGCCTCGGCGAGCGGGTCCGGGCCACCGGTGCGATCAGCGGTCCCGCCGGCACGCGTACGCCGGACGGCGACTGGCTCACCCGGATCCCGGCCGGAGAGCTCGAGGCGCGGTTCGGGGTCACCGCCGTCGGCATCCACCGCGCCCGGCTCGTCGACCTGTTGCACGAGGCGCTGCCGGACGAGGTGGTGCTGACCGGGGCGGAGGCGATCGACGTACGCGACGAGGGGCGGGTCACGGTCGAGTACCGTCGCGACGAGGCCGACCACGAGATCCGGGCCGACCTCGTGGTCGCCGCCGACGGGATCAACAGCCTGCTGCGCCGGAAGCTGTGGCGGAGCCCCGGCCAGGTGCGCTACGCCGGCATCACCGCCTGGCGCGCGGTCACCCCCGAGCCGTGGCCCGAGGAGCTCGCGTCGGGCATCACCTGGGGCAGCGGCGAGGAGTTCGGTGTCGTCGAGCTCGGCGACGGCCGGGTGTACTGGTTCGGTGCGGTCAACGCCCCGCAGGGCGACCGCTCCCTCGGTGGCATGGAGGGCGTGCGGCGCGTCTTCGGGCACTGGCACGACCCGATCCCGCGCCTGATGGACGCGACGCCGCCCGACGCCGTCCTGCGGCACGACCTGTTCCACCTCGAGCCGGTACCGGACAGGTTCACGCGTGGCCGGGTGGTCCTGCTCGGCGACGCGGCCCACGCGATGACCCCGCACCTGGGTCAGGGTGCGTGCCAGGCGATCGAGGACGCGGTCGTGCTCGCCCGGCTGCTCGGGGAGCACGACGTCGACCCGGCGTTGGTGAGGTACGACGAGCAGCGCCGGCCGCGCACCCGGAAGGTCGCCCGTGCCTCGCGGATGGCCGGCCGGATCGGCCAGCAGATGTCGGACCCCCGGGCGATCGCGGTGCGCAACCGGCTGCTGCGGGCCGCGCCGCCCCGGATCGCGATGGGACAGATGGCGCGGTTCGCGACCTGGCGGCCGTAGGTCTCGACGAGCTCGACCACCGGAGCCGAGCTCGACCACCGGAGCCGAGCTCGACCACCGAATCAGCGCACCGGGCGGGACAGCCGGTCGAGGAAGGCGAGCAGCAGCGCCTCGCGCAGCGCCGGCGCGGCGACGTCGAGCAGGGCGTTGACCTCGGCCATCCGCTCCGGCAGCCCCGAGCCCTCCCCGCCCATCCCCACCGCGGCGAGCAGCCCGTCGAAGTCCTCCTCGCTCAGCGCGTGCGGGTCCAGCGCCGCGACGAAGTCGACCAGGTCCGCCGCCACCTCGATCGGCCCGGCCTCGACGGCTGCGGCCACCGCGGCGCCGAGCGCGGTCAGGAACTCCTCCACGTGGGCGGCGGTCGCGGCACTGAGCGTCAGGTGCAGGGTCGGCGGGCGCCCGGCGAAGCTCATCTGCGGCTGGACGTACCAGCCCGCGGCCAGCATCTCGTCGGCGATCGTGAACACGTCACAGCTGCCGTCGGTCGCAAGCGCGACGAGCGTGGAGTCGGGGGCGGCGACCACGTCGAGCGCCGGGATCTCGACCAGGCCCGCCAGCAGCCGGTCGACCCCGTCGAGGACCTCCTCGGTCAGCCGGAGGTAGCCGTCGTCGCCGATGGTGCGGACCACCGCCCATGCCGCGGCCAGCGGACCGCCCGACTTCGTCGACTGCATGGTGCTGTTGAGCATCGTGTAGCCCGGCCACGCGGCGCTGGCGAAGAACTGCGTGCGGCGCAGGCCGGAGTCGCGGTGCAGCAGCAGCGAAGCGCCCTTGGGCGTGTAGCCGTACTTGTGCAGGTCGACCGAGATGCTGGTGACCCCGTCGACCGCGAAGGTCCACGGCGGCACGTCCCGGCCCAGCCGGGCGGCGTACGGCAGCACCCAGCCGCCGATGCAGGCGTCGACGTGGCAGCGGATCCCGCGCTCCCGGGCGAGTGCTGCGATCTCGGCGACCGGGTCCACCACCCCGTGGGCGTACGACGGTGCGCTCGCCACCACCAGCACCACCGAGTCGCCGTGCTCGGCGAGCGCGGCCGCGGTGGCGCCGACGTCGGCCCGGAAGTCCTCGCCGACCCGGACCAGGACCGGCCGCACCCCGAAGTAGTGCGCGGCCTTGTGGAACGCCGCGTGCGCGGTGTCCGGCAGGACCATCACCGGTGCGTCCACGTCGGGGCGGGCGTCGCGCGCGGCCTGCACCGCGAGCAGGATCGACTCCGTGCCGCCGGACGTCACCGTGCCCACCGCGGACGCCGGTGCGTCGAGC
The DNA here is from genome assembly GCA_049323155.1 of Actinomycetota bacterium. GTDB lineage: Bacteria > Actinomycetota > Actinomycetes > Propionibacteriales > Nocardioidaceae > Nocardioides_C. The sequence goes on from JBMOMG010000065.1 coordinate 27,328, forward strand.
AGGTTGCACGCCAGGCCGACGAGCTCGTTCTCCATCCGCAGCAGGCTCGGGAACGCCGTGGGGTCCAGACCGTTGGTGCTCGCGAAGGCCGCCATCGCCTCCTGGCCCACCTCGTCGGCCTCGGCCAGGCCGCTGTCGTAGACGTAGGCGAGGGTCCGGCCGCCGTGGGTGGGCAGGTCGTGGGCGCGCATCTGCTCCAGGGCGGCGAGTGCTGCGGGGACGTCGCTCATGCGGGCTCCTTGTCGTGGGCCACCGCGGCGGCCACGTCGTCGGGGGTCAGGGAGTAGCGCGCCAGCCACCACAGGCTCAGCACGGTGAGTGCGGCCGGGAGCACCGAGAAGCCGAGGACGATCGCGGTCACCGCCGAGTCGGGCTGCTCGACGGCGCCCGAACGGGTGGACACGTAGCCGCCGGCGGCGAGGACCAGCGCGAAGATGCCCGGCCCCAGGGCCAGGCCCAGCGTCTCACCGGCGGTCCACACCCCGGTGAACACACCGGCCCGGTTGGTCCCGGAGCGCGCGGCGTCGACCGCTGCGGTGTCGGGCAGCATCGCCATCGGGAACACCTGCGCGCCGGCGTAGCCCACGCCGACCAGTGCCGTGGCGACGTACACGACGGCCGCCGGCCCCTGCCCGGAGACCACGAGGAGCAGCGCACCGCCGGCGAGGAACATCGAGGCGGCGACGTACCCGCGCTTCTTGCCGACCCGCTCGCCGACAGCCGCCCACGCCGGGGTGAGCAGCAGCGCCGGGCCGACGAAGCACACGAAGAGCACCGTCGAGGCGCCCCGGTCCTCGAGCACCACCCGGGCCATGTAGTCGACGCCGGCGAGCATCGCACCGATTCCCAGCGCCTGCACCATGAACGTGGTCAGCAGCAGCCGGAAGTCGCGGGAGCCGGCGACCACGCGGAGCTGCTCACCGAGGGTGCCGCTCGCCGCGGCGACGCGGCCGATCGGTGCGCGGCGGGTGCCGAGGTAGGCGCCGAGCGTGCCGAGGAGGATCAGGCCGGCGACGGCCACGCCCATCAACCGGTAGCCGTCCCGGCCACCGACGGCGTCGCGGATCGCGGGTGCCGAGGCGCCGCTGAGCAGGATCGCCAGCGCCAGCAGCGCCACCCGCCACGACATCAGCCGGGTGCGCTCGGCGTAGTCGTCGGTGATCTCGGCGGGCATGGCCACGAACGGCACCTGGAAGAACGCGTACGCCGTCGCGCAGGCGAGGAAGGCGACCACCACCCAGGCGGTCTCCAGCGCCCGAGAGCCCATCGCGGGTGCGGCGAAGAGCAGTGCGAAGAACGCCGCGAGCGCGACTCCGGCGCGGAGCAGGAACGGCCGCCGCGGTCCCAGCGGTGAGCTGCTGCGGTCGCTGATCCGCCCGGCGATCGGGTTGAGCACGACGTCCCAGGCCTTGGGCAGGAAGACGATCACCCCGGCCAGCGCCGCCGCAACGCCGATCGTGTCGGTCAGGTAGGGCAGCAGGAGCAGACCGGGCACCGTGCCGAAGGCGCCGGTGGCGACCGAGCCCATCCCGTACCCGACGCGGACGCCGCGGGGCAGGCCGGTCGCTGTCATGGCCGCACCCTACTGGCCCAGCGCCTCCAACACCTCGTCCGCAGTGGCCTCCATCCCCTCGGCGAACGGGTGGTAGGACAGCGCCTCGCCCTGGACCGTCTCGTGGCCGTTCACCCACGGCTCGTCGGAGCAGATGTCGTGGCCCTCGGAGGCGGCGTACATGTCGACGAACTCGACGCCCGTGCGCTCGGCGGCCCGCTCCAGCGCACGGTTGAGCGCGCGGGTCACCCGGTCGCCGAAGGCGTAGTCGCCCGGCGCGAACGGCAGCTCGGCGCACCGGCCGCGGTCGGGCAGCAGCCGCAGGTAGCCGACCAGCAGCACCCTCGCCTCCGGGGACCGCCGCTTCACGCGGCGGATCGAGTCCGCGACCCTGCCCCGGATCTCGTCGGTGCGGGTGAGCAGGTCGTCCGCGGTCAGCTCGGCGCCGCACGGGGCTCCGGCGGGCTGCCGCAGCCCGAGCTGCGAGCAGGTGGAGACCAGGGTGTGGAAGAGGTCGAAGTCGTTGCCGCCGATGCCGAGGGTGACCAGGTCGGTGTCGGCGTCCAGCACCCGCAGCTGCGGTGGGACGCTGCCGCCGGTGAGCGTCGACTGCCGGCCGACCAGGTCGAGCGTGGTCGCTCCGCTGCAGCTGACGTCGACCAGCTCGTCGACGTCGAGCTGCTCGGCCACGAGTGCCGGGTAGTTGCTGTCGGAGCGGAAGCAGCCTCGGGCCGGGTCCGTTGTCGGGATCAGCGGGCCGGCGGTGAACGAGTCACCCAGCGCGACGTACTTCTCGAACGCCGGCACGGGGTCGGCCTCGGCGAGGTCCTCGGTCTGGCGGCGTACGTCGTCGACCTCGTCGACGCTCTCGGTGCCGGAGGAGCACGCGCCGAGCAGGAGTACGGCGGCCACGAGGCCCGCCAGGGCACGGGGGAGGCGGTTCATCGTGGGTACCGCTCCCTCATGTCGTCGCGGACGACCCGGGCCTCGGCGACCATCCGCAGCAGCACCGCGCTGGTGACCGCCTGGGCGGCGACGATGCCGACGAGCACGAGGATCTGGGCGGCGCCGGCCTCGAGCGGGGTGCCGCCGCCGAGCAGCACGCCGACGAACGCGCCGGGCAGGGTGACCAGTCCGACGGTGCGGGTCTTGTCGAGGTTCGGGGTGAGCGCCTCCTTCGCGCTGGGCTGGATCACCTCGATCGCTGCCTGCCTGCTCTCCAGCCCGACCGCGAGGCCGGCCTCGTAGGAGCCGAACTCCGAGGACAGGTCGTCGTAGGCACGCCGGCCGGTCAGCGTGGCCGCGGTCATCGTGTTGCCGATGATGATGCCCGCGGTGGGCACCAGGCCGGCGCCGTTGAACGGGATCACGCCGGAGCCGAGCACCAGCAGCAGCACTGGGAGGACCCCGGCGGTGATCGCGGCGCCGACCCAGAGCACCTCCTGGCCCTTGGCGGTGATCCGCTTCGCCGAGGTGCGGGTGGCGACGGCGAGCATCACGAACGAGAACAGCAGCGACCACCACAGCGAGCTCAGCGCGGCGGTGATCACCAGGGAGACGGCTGCGAGCTGGACCACCGCGCGCGCGGAGGCGGTGACCGTCTCGCGCTCGACCTGCAGATGGCCGAGGTAGGAGGCGGCGATCCCGATCCCGACGAGCGCGACGAGGACGACCGCGAGGCGCCAGTCGGGGCTGGGGGCGATCGCGGAGGCGGCTGCGGTCACGGACGCGCCGCCAGTGAGCGCGAGGAGGCCGACCCGTAGCGGCGCTTGGGGTTCGAGCCGATGGCGCCTCTGGCCGTGGTCTTCTGGGCAGCCGACTTCTTGGCCACAGGTTCCTTGGCGACGGCCTTCTTGGCCGCCGTCTTCTTGGCCGCCGTCTTCTTGGTCGCCGTCTTCCTTGCGGCGGGCTTCTTCCGGCCGGCCGCGGGGCGCGCGGCCCGGGCCGAGACCGTGGCCGCCGGCTGCTCGTCGAGGAACTCGTCGAGGATCCGCCAGGTCGTCGTGCGCGAGGCCCGGCCGGTGAGCATGCCGAGGTGCCCGCCGGGCACCACCTCGAACCGCACCGACGGCGCGCCGGTGACCAGGTCGACCATCGGTCGGATCGCCTTCACCGGGGCGATCTGGTCGCTCTCGCCGGCGAAGACCAGCATCGGCACGCGGATGTCGGCGAGCGCGATCTGCCGGCGGTCGCCCATCCGGACCACGCCGGTGGCCAGCTGGTTGCCCTTGAGCAGCCGGTGGTAGATCTGCCCGAACGTGCGGCCGGGGTAGGCGGTCATGCTCGCGGTGAACCGGTCGACCGCCTCGATCTGGGCGAGGAAGTCGGTGTCGTCGAGGTTGGCCGCGATCGCCACCGGCTTGGTGACCAGCTTGTCGAAGCTCGACAGCTGGAACGCCCGGCGCACCAGCGGCTTGGGAGCGCCGCCCATCGCGCGGTAGAGCTGGGTGACCAGCCCGCCGCCCTCGCTGAGGTTCAGCAGCGGCCGGATCGGGGCGACCAGCGGCACCCGGGTCACGTCCACCGGGGAGCCGACGACGGTGAGCGAGGCGATCGGCAGGTCCGGCCGGTCGGCGGTGGTGAGCAGCGAGAAGATCCCGCCGAGGCTCCAGCCGACCAGGTGGACCGGGCGGCCCCCGGCGTGCTCGGCCACCGCGGTGATCGCGGCGGGGAGGACCTCGTCGACCCAGTGCTCCATGCCGAGGGTGCGGTTGGCGAAGGAGATCTCGCCGTACTCCACGAGGTAGGTGCGCCGGCCCTCGGTGACCAGGTGCTCGGCCAGCGAGCAGCCGCGGCGCAGGTCGTAGCACAGCGACGGGGCGGCGAGCGGGGTGACCAGGAGCACCGGGTCGCCGGCCTCCTCGACGTCACCGGGCGGCCGGTAGTGGTACACCTCGCGCAGCATGCCCTCGTCGATCAGGGTGCGGGGCATCCGGCGCAGGTCCGCGACGCCGCCGTACAACACCTTGTGGGCGACGTTGCTAGCGGCAGAGACGACCTGGTCCGGCTTGGGGATCAGATCCATGCGGCGAAGGATACCGTCGCGTCGGTCGGCCGAGTTGGGGTACGACGGGCGCATGAGACTGTCGCGCGCCCTGAAGTCAGCACCTGTCGTGGCCCTCGCCGGGCTGGCCACCTACGACCTCGCCCAGCGCAAGCACGCGCTGCTGCGGAACTTCCCCGTGCTGGGGCACGGGCGGTACCTCCTCGAGGCGGTCGGCCCGGAGCTGCGCCAGTACATCGTGACCGACAACAACTCCGAGCGGCCGTTCAGCCGGGACCAGCGGCGCTGGATCTACGCCTCCTCCAAGCTGGAGAACAACTACTTCGGGTTCGGCACCGACAACGACGTCGAGCACACCGAGGGCTACCCAATCATCAAGCACCGCACGTTCTCCGACGTCGTGCCGGCCTCCTCGCCGCACGTGGGACAGGAGACCGCATTGCCCTCTGCGAAGGTCCTCGGTGGCCCCCGCGGACGCAGGCACGCCTTCCGTCCGGAGTCGCTGGTCAACATCTCCGCGATGAGCTTCGGCTCGCTCTCCGCGCCGGCGGTGGAAGCGCTCAACCGCGGCGCGGCGCTCGCCGGCTGCCTGCACAACACCGGCGAGGGCGGCATCTCCGCCTACCACCGCCAGGGCGGTGACCTGGTGTTCCAGATCGGCACCGCCTACTTCGGGGTGCGCGACGAGGCCGGCCGGTTCGACCTGCAGCGGCTCAAGGACCTCGTCGCCTCCGCTCCCGTGCGGGCGATCGAGATCAAGCTCAGCCAGGGGGCCAAGCCGGGCCTGGGCGGCCACCTCCCGGGCGCCAAGGTCACCCCCGAGATTGCCGAGATCCGTGGCATCCGGGAGGGCGTGGACTGCATCAGCCCGTCCCGGCACGCGGAGTTCTCCGACGTCGACGGGCTGCTGGACTGGGTCGAGCTCCTCGCCGACGAGACCGGCCTGCCGGTGGGCATCAAGTCCGCGGTCGGCGACCTCACCTTCTGGGAGGAGCTCGCGGCGCTGATGTCGCGCCGCGAGCGCGGGGTCGACTTCATCACGATCGACGGCGGCGAGGGCGGCACGGGCGCCGCACCCCTGGTGTTCAGCGACTCGGTGTCGTTGCCGTTCCGGGTCGGGTTCAGCCGGGTCTACCGGATCTTCGCCGAGGCCGGCCTCACCGACGACGTCACCTTCATCGGCGGCGGCAAGCTCGGTCTGCCCGACAACGCGGTCGTGGCGATGGCGCTGGGCTGCGACATGCTCAACATCGCCCGCGAGCCGATGCTGTCGATCGGCTGCATCCAGGCGCAGAAGTGCCACACCGACCGGTGCCCGACGGGCGTGGCCACCCAGGACCCGTGGCTCTCCCACGGCCTGGACCCCGCCCTGAAGTCGGTGCGTGCGGCCAACTACATCAAGACGCTGCGACGCGACCTGATCAAGGTCGCCGAGTCCTGTGGGGTCGCGCACCCGGCGCTGATCGACGCCGACGACGTGGAGATGCTCTACGGCAACCAGGTCGCCCGGCCGCTGCGCGAGGTCTACGGCTACGAGCCCGGCTGGGGCCGGGTCTCGCAGGAGCGGGCGGCAGAGATCACCGCGCTGATGGCCGGTGCGCCCGAGGGCGGCTCCGCGCCGCCGTCGCCGACCGCGGTCTGAGGCGCCGTACGGCGGTCAGCTGCGCCGGGCGGGCCGCAGCGTCTTGCTGTGCTTGGGGCTCTCCTGCGACAGCGCGCTGAGGAAGCTGTCGGCCCAGTCGGCGACGCTGTGCTCGGAGACGGTCTTGCGCATCGCGCGCATCCGCTTGTGCAGGTCCTTCGGCTCGGCCCGGATCGCCTCGAGCATCATCGACTTCATGCCGTTGATGTCGTAGGGGTTGACCAGGAAGGCCTGGCGCAGCTCGTCGGCGGCCCCGGCGAACTCCGAGAGCACCAGTGCGCCGTCGTCGTTGAACCGGCAGGCGACGTACTCCTTGGCCACCAGGTTCATGCCGTCGCGCAGCGGGGTCACCACCATCACGTCGGCGGCCTGGTAGAGCGCGGCCATCTCCTCGCGCGGGTACGACGAGTGCAGGTAGTTGATCGCCGGCCGGCCGATCCGCCCCAGGTCGCCGTTGATGCGGCCGACGAGCAGGTCGATCTCGTCGCGGAGCACGCGGTACTGCTCGACGCGCTCGCGGGACGGGGTCGCCACCTGGACGAACACCGCGTCCTCGACGGTGATGTGCCCCTCGGCGAGCAGCTCGCTGAAGGCGCGCAGCCGGGCGTAGATGCCCTTGGTGTAGTCGAGCCGGTCCACGCCCAGCAGGACGTGGCGGGGGTTGCCGAGCTGCTCGCGGATCTCCTTGGCGCGCTGCTGCACCGACTCGCTGCGGGCGAGGTTCTCGAACTCCGCGCAGTCGATCGAGATCGGGAACGCGCCCGCGGTGACCGTGCGCCCGTCGGGCAGGTAGACGGTGTCACGGTGGGTCTTGTGGCCGACCCGCTGGCGCACCAGCCGGACGAAGTTCTGCGCGGCGCCCGGCCGCTGGAAGCCCACCAGGTCCGCGCCGAGCAGGCCTTCGAGGATCTGCCGGCGCCAGGGCAGCTGCTGGAACAGCTCGGCGGGCGGGAACGGGATGTGCAGGAAGAAGCCGATCCGCAGGTCCGGGCGCAGCTCGCGGAGCATCGCCGGGACCAGCTGGAGCTGGTAGTCGTGCACCCACACCGTCGCGCCCTCGGCGGCGATCTCGGCGGCCTTCTCGGCGAACCGGCGGTTGACCACGACGTAGGAGTCGAACCACTCGCGGTGGAACTCCGGCTTGGCGACGACGTCGTGGTAGAGCGGCCACAAGGTGGCGTTGGAGAACCCCTCGTAGAACTCCTCGACCTCCTCGGCGCTCAGCCGCACCGGCACCAGCGACAGGCCGTCCTCGACGAACGGGTCGAGGTCCTGGGCGGTGCCGCCGGGCCAGCCGATCCACGCGCCGTCGTTCGCACGCATCACCGGCTCCAGCGCGGTGACCAGGCCACCGGGCGAGCGGCGCCAGCTGGTCGTGCCGTCGGGGTTCTCCACCCGGTCGACCGGGAGCCGGTTGGCGACGATGACCAGTTCGGCGGACTGCTTCGGTGCCTGCTTGCTGCTCACGGTTCGACCCTAATGCGTCATGGTGCGGTTGTGGGCCGTGTCATACCCGATGGACCGCACCTCACACGGTCACCTCGTCGGCGGCGTAGCGCAGTCCGATCCGGTCCCGGATCCGGTCCATCAGCCGCATGACGTCCAGGCTCTCGTCCAGAGGCACGAGCGGGCTCTCGACCTCCCCGTTGCGCAGGCAGCGCATCACCTCGGCGGCCTCGTGCGCCAGGCCGGTGCCCAGCACCTCCTCGGTGACCAGGTGCGACTCGCCGTCCGCCACCCAGCGAGCCTCGGTGGGGTGGTGGAACGCCTCGCCGATGTCGACCCGACCCAGGTCGGTGGCGATCGAGGCGGTCCGTGGGGACCAGGCCGTCATCGTCGAGGAGAGCGAGGCGACCGCGCCGCCGGGCCAGCCCAGGCTGACCGCCAGGTTCAGGTCGATCCCGGTCGAGGACATCTCGGCGACCGCCTCGACCTTCTCGGGCTCGCCGAGGAACAGGTACGCCAGCGTGAGCGGGTAAACGCCCAGGTCGAGCAGCGCACCGCCGCCGAGCTCGGGGGCGATCAGCCGGTGATCCTGCGGCACGTCGACGAGGAAGCCCAGGTCCGCGCGCACCTGCTGGATCCGGCCGAGGTCGCCGCGTTCGGCGAGCTGCTTGAGCCGGCGCACCACCGGGTTGCACCGCATCCACATGGCCTCCATGAGGAACAGCCCCCGTTCTCGCGAGACCCGGACCAGGTCCTCGGCCTCCCGGGCGGTGAGCGTGAACGCCTTCTCGCACAGCACCGGCTTGCCGGCGTCGAAGGCCAGCATCGTGTGCTCGTGGTGCAGCGCGTGCGGCGAGGCGACGTACACCACGTCCACGCGGTCGTCGGCGACCAGCTCGGCGTAGGAGCCGTAGGCGCGGGTGCTGCCCGGGCTGCCGTGCCGCGCCGCGAAGGCCTCGGCCCGCGACAGGTCGCGGGACGCGACGGCGGCGAGCTCGGCGTCGGGAAGGTGCCGCAGCTCCTCGGCGAAGGAGGTGGCGATCTTGCCGGTGGCTAGGATTCCCCATCGCACGGGGCGGTCGGCCGGGAGTGGCTCGGCCACCCGCGGGCCGGGTCTCACGTCGAGGGGCGGGAGGTCACCGAAGGGCTGCGACATGGTGTCATGACAGCCTCGCGAAACACCCCGATGCAAATGACATGGTTGTCGTTCGTCGCCTACGATGGGCTCCGAACGCTCAACGCCGATCGCAACCGCTGGAGTCGACACATGGATGCCGCGAACGCCCTCAACCGGGGCCAGGACACCCCCTCGGCCGAGGAGCTCTCCGAGAGGGACCGCGAGATCCTCAACTTCGAGCGTCAGTGGTGGAAGTACGCCGGCGCCAAGGAGCAGGCGGTCCGGGAGAAGTTCGACATGTCGTCGACCCGCTACTACCAGGTGCTCAACGCCCTCATCGACCGGCCCGAGGCGCTGGCCTTCGACCCGCTCCTCGTGCGGCGGCTGCGCCGGCTGCGCGCCACCCGTCAGCGGGCCCGCTCGGCCCGCCGGCTCGGCTTCGAGGTCTGACTTGGCCGCGCGGGCGCGCAACGAGCGCGGCGTCGCGCCGCCCACCCCGGTCGCGGCGCTGAGCCTGGGCGCGGTGCTGCTTGCGGGCATCGCCTTCCTGGCCACCGCCGGTGGCACCGACGAGCCGGTCGACGCGGCCCGGCCGGTGATCGCCACGCCCAGCCCGACCCCCACCGCGCCGACCCCGACGATCGCCCCGGAGCCGACCCGCGAGCGGCAGCACGCCGTGCGGCGCGGCGAGGTCTACGTCGAGGTCTACAACAACTCCGGCATCTCCGGCCTGGCCGGCAGCACGGCCAAGACCGTCTCCGGAGCCGGCTGGCAGGTCGTCGGCTCCGACAACTGGTACGGCACCATCCCGGCCAGCACCGTGTACTACCCCGAGCGCCTGAAGCAGGAGGCGCGGCTGCTCGGCCGCGACCTCGGCATCAAGCGGCTCAAGCCGGCGATCGCCCCGATGCGGCTGGACCGCCTGACCGTGATCCTCACCGCCGACTACGCGTGACACGCTAGCGGCATGGACTTCCGCACCCCCGAAGGTCAGCAGCGCTACGACGAGCTCGTCGCCGACGCCCCGCGCGTGGTCGTCGGGCTCGACTTCGACGGGGTGCTCGCGCCGATCGTGGACGACCCGGCCAGCGCGGTGATCCACCCCGACGGGCGGCGCACCCTCGTCGCGCTCGCCCGGCAGGTGCGCGGCGTCGCCGTGATCACCGGCCGGCCCGCACGCCAGGCGATCGCGCTCGGCGGTCTCGACGAGGTCGGCCAGGAGCTCGCCGAGCACGGCAAGGCGCTGCACCTGATGGGGCAGTACGGCAACGAGCGCTGGTCCTCCACCGACCGCCGGGTCGTGTCGCCGCGGCCGCCCAAGGGCCTCGGCAGCTTCATGGCCGAGCTGCCCGACCTGCTGCGCCGCCACGACGCGACGGACGCGTTCGTCGAGGAGAAGGGGCTCGCGGTCGCCGTGCACACCCGCCGGCTGGCCGAGCCGACGGCCGCGTTCGAGAGGCTGCTGCCGGTGCTCACCGACGCCGCCGCCCGGTTCGACCTCGGCGTGGAGCCCGGCCGGATGGTGATCGAGGTCCGCGCACCGGGGATGGACAAGGGCCAGGCGCTGCGCACGATCCACGCCGAGCTCGACGGCCACGGCGCGATGTTCGCCGGTGACGACCTCGGTGACGTCGAGGCGTTCCGCACGGTGCAGGCGCTGCGCGACGGCGGGCTGCCCGGCCTGCTGGTGTGCTCGGGCTCGGAGGAGCAGAAGGCGCTGGTCGAGCTCTCCGACATCGTCGTCGACGGCCCGCAGGGCGTGCTGGCGTTCTTCAGGCAGTTCGCGCGCGACGCCGCTGCCGCCGGCTGAGCAGCGGGTAGCCGCCGTCGGCCAGTCCCGCGCGGGTCTCGAAGACGTTGTACGTCGCGTGGTCCCCTCCGCGCAGGTAGGACCATGCCGCGGCCACGCCGTACATCGGCAGCATCGGCAGGCCCAACGAGACGGCGTACTGCCAGCTGTGCCGCTCCTCGTGGACCAGCATCCGCTCCCGGTCCGCCCACCAGCCGGGGTCGTGCCGGGTCAGCACGACGTTGCCGACGGTGAACGCCGAGGCCACCGGGAACGGCAGTCGGTAGCCGCTGGCGAGCAGGAGGCCCCGCGGACCGCGGGAGAGCCGGGCCCGGCCCAGGGCGGCGACCACGACCCCGAGCAACGTCGACCCGTTGACCAGGTTGACCGCCGCCTTCACCCACCACGGCTGCATGCGCCAGACGATAATCCACCGCGGCCTGCGTGCCTTCGTGGGTAGTGTCGCGACCATGGCACGCAAGATCGCAACCGCGGAGAAGGTCGACCGGGAGAGGCTGCTGGAGTTCGTCCGGCCACGGCACAAGGGCACGCTCATGACCCTGCGCAAGGACGGCAGGCCGCAGCTGTCGCCGGTGGCCTGCGGGGTGGACGAGCAGGGGCGCATCGTCGTCTCCACCTACCCTGAGCGCGCGAAGGCGGTGAACCTCCGCCGTGACCCGAGGGCATCGATCCTGATCCACTCCGACGACTGGAACGACCCCTACGTCCAGGTCGACGGCACCGCCGAGGTGCTCGACCTGCCCGACGCGCTCGAGCCGTTGGTGGAGTACTTCCGCTGCATCGCCGGCGAGCACCCGGACTGGGACGAGTACCGCGACGCGATGGTCAAGCAGAACAAGTCGCTGATCCGGATCACCGTCGAGCGCTGGGGTCCGATCGCCAGCGGCGGCTTCCCGGCGGACCGCGCATGAGCGACGTCCTCCTGGTCACCTGCTCGGCACTGCCGGACGGCGAGGCCGGCGGCGCGCTGCTGATGGAGGAGCTCGCCGCCCGCGGCGTCGCCGCCCGGTGGGTGGCTTGGGACGACCCCGGCGTCGACTGGTCGGCAGCCCGGCTGGCCGCGGTGCGTTCGGCATGGGACTACTACGGCCGGCGCGAGGAGTTCCTGGCGTGGGCACGGTCGGTCGAGCGGCTGACCGCGCTGGTCAACGACGCCCGGGTGCTGGAGTGGAACACCGACAAGCTCTACCTGCTGGACCTGATCGACGCCGGGCTGCCCGTCGTACCCACGATCGGGGCGGAGGACGAGAGCGAGCTGCCCCCGGCCGTCGCGGCGTTCGACGCGGCGGTGGTCAAGCCACGGGTCGGTGCCGGTGGCCGCGGGGTGGTGGTCTTCGACCTGGAGCCCGGGGGGCCGGAGGGGCTGGACGAGTCCCAGCTCCAGATCGGCCCATGGGTCGTGCAGCCGCTCGTGGAGTCGGTGCGCACCGAGGGGGAGACCTCGGTGTTCGTGCTCGGTGGCCGGGTCAGCGCCCAGGCCCGCAAGGTGCCGGCGGCGGGCGGGGAGATCCGGGTGCACGAGCAGTACGGCGGTCGCACCGAGGCCGTCGCGGTGACCGCCGAGGCCGCCGACCTGGCGCTGCGCACGGTCGCGGTGGCCGAGAAGCTCCTCGACGCCCGGCTGCCCTACGCGCGCGTCGACCTGATGCGCCTGGCGGACGGGACGCTGGCGGTCAGCGAGCTCGAGGCCAGCGAGCCGGGGCTCTACCTCGACGTCGTGCCGCAGAACGCGCCCGCCTTCGCCGACGCGGTCGTCGCGCTGCTCGCCGAGCGGGCCTAGACAGACGAGAGGCCGGAGCGCGGTGTCCTTGCGGACTCCGGCGCTCCGGCCAAAACCCCGTCGCACCCACGAG
>JBMOMG010000066.1:0-39250 GCA_049323155.1 Actinomycetota bacterium
GCCTGCGGCGGCGGTGGGCTGCTCGGCGGGCTGGTCGGCGGCTGGTGGTCCCGCCGCCGGGTGTCCGGGGCCGGGACCGCGGACGGCTGAGCCCGTCGGGATCGGTAGCCTGATCCCGTGCCCCCCACCTCTGCATCGCACCGACCTGCGCGCCTGCCCGCCCGGGTCGTCGTGCTCGTGTCGGGTGCCGGGACGAACCTGCAGGCGCTGCTCGACGCCAGCGGTGACCCGGCGTACGGCGTCGCGGTGGTCGCGGTGGGCGCGGACCGCGACGGCATCGAAGGGCTCGCCCGCGCCGAGCGTGCCGGGATCCCCACGTTCGTGCGGCGGGTCAAGGACTACGAGACCCGTGCGGACTGGGACCGCGCCCTGACCGAGGCGTGCCGGGAGCACGATCCCGACCTGGTGGTGCTCGCCGGGTTCATGAAGCTGACCGGGCCGGCGTTCCTCCAGGCCTTCGGCGGCAGGTGCGTGAACACCCACCCGGCGCTCTCCCCGTCGTTCCCCGGGATGCACGGTCCGGCCGACGCGCTGGCCTACGGGGTCAAGGTCACCGGGGCCACGTTGTTCGTCGTCGACGCGGGTGTCGACACCGGGCCGATCGTGGACCAGACCGTGGTCCGGGTCCAGGACGACGACGACGTCGAGTCGCTCCACGAGCGCATCAAGGTCGCCGAGCGGGAGATGCTCGTGACCTGCGTGGGCCGGATGGCCCGAGAAGGTTTCACCATCACCGACAGGAAGGTCCGGTTCGGCCAGTGACGACCCAGGGGACTCAGACCACCCAGCAGGCCGGCGACGGCCGGCGGCAGATCAGGCGCGCGCTCGTGTCGGTCTACGACAAGAGCGGGCTGGAGGAGCTCGTGACCGGGCTGCACCGGGCCGGCGTCGCGATCGTCTCCACCGGCTCCACGGCCGCCCGGATCGCCGAGGCCGGGGTCCCGGTCACCAAGGTCGAGGAGCTCACCGGCTTCCCCGAGTGCCTCGACGGCCGGGTCAAGACGCTGCACCCGAAGGTGCACGCGGGGATCCTGGCCGACCTCCGGCTCGAGTCGCACCGGGCCCAGCTCGAGGAGCTCGGCGTGGAGCCCTTCGACCTGGTCGTGTGCAACCTCTACCCGTTCACCCAGACGGTCGCCTCGGGTGCCGCTCCCGACGAGTGCGTCGAGCAGATCGACATCGGCGGGCCGTCGATGGTGCGGGCCGCGGCGAAGAACCACCCGAGCGTCGCGATCGTCACCTCACCGGAGCGGTACGCCGACGTGGTGGGCGCGGTGGAGCGGGGCGGCTTCACGCTGGCCGAGCGGCAGTCGCTGGCCGCCGAGGCGTTCGTGCACACGGCGACGTACGACGTCGCGGTCGCCTCGTGGATGGGCAACGTGCTGACCGACACCTCCGACGGCACCGGCTTCCCGGCGTGGATGGGCGCCACCTGGGACAAGAGCGCCGTGCTGCGCTACGGCGAGAACCCGCACCAGCGGGCCGCGCTGTACACCAACGGCTACACCCCCGAGCCGGGGCTGGCCCAGGCCACGCAGCTGCACGGCAAGGAGATGTCCTACAACAACTACGTCGACGCCGACGCGGCCCGCCGCGCCGCCTACGACTTCGACGAGCCGGCGGTGGCGATCATCAAGCACGCCAACCCGTGCGGCATCGCGGTCGGCGGAGACGTCGCCGAGGCCCACCGCAAGGCGCACGCCTGCGACCCGCTCTCGGCGTTCGGCGGCGTGATCGCCACCAACGTGCCGGTGAGCCGGGAGATGGCCGAGCAGGTTGCCGAGATCTTCACCGAGGTCGTCGTCGCCCCCGGCTACGAGGACGGCGCGGTCGAGGTGCTCAGCGCCAAGAAGAACATCCGGCTGCTGGAGTGCGCACCGCTGAGCCGCGGCGGCGTCGAGATGCGGCCGATCTCCGGCGGTCTGCTGCTGCAGGCCCGGGACAACGTCGACGCCTCCGTCGAGGGCGGGGGAGACGACCCGTCGCAGTGGACGCTGGCCGCCGGCGAGCCCGCCACCGAGGCCGACCTCGCCGACCTCGCCTTCGCGTGGAAGGCGTGCCGGGCGGTGAAGTCCAACGCGATCCTGCTCGCCTCGGGCGGCGCCTCGGTCGGCGTCGGCATGGGCCAGGTCAACCGGGTCGACTCGGCGCGGCTGGCGGTCTCGCGGGCGGGCGACCGGGCCGCCGGCTCGGTGGCCGCCTCGGACGCCTTCTTCCCCTTCCCCGACGGGCTGCAGATCCTCATCGACGGTGGCGTGAAGGCCGTCGTCCAGCCCGGCGGCTCGGTGCGGGACGAGGAGGTCATCGAGGCGGCGCGCGCGGCCGGCATCACGATGTACCTCACCGGCACCCGGCACTTCTTCCACTGACCAGCCGGCTGCCGGACGCCCCGGCGGCCAGTGGTCCGGACAGGTGGCAGCGAACCAGCCAGTGACAGGATGGACGGCGTGACGGCACAGACTCTCGACGGCAAGGCGACCGCGGCGGCGATCAAGGCGGAGCTCACCGAGCGCGTGGCGAAGCTGCGCGACCAGGGCGTGGTTCCCGGTCTCGCGACGATCCTGGTCGGTGATGACCCCGGCAGCCGGTGGTACGTCGCCGGCAAGCACCGCGACTGCGCCGAGGTCGGCATCGAGTCGATCCGGGTGGACCTGCCCGAGGACGCCGACCAGTCCGAGGTCGAGGACGCGATCGCGCGGCTCAACGAGGATCCCGCCTGCACCGGCTACATCGTGCAGCTGCCGCTGCCCAAGCACATGGACGAGAACCACATCCTCGGGCTGATCGACCCGGCCAAGGACGCCGACGGCCTGCACCCGACGAACCTCGGCTGGCTGGTGCTGGGCAAGGAGGCGCCGCTGCCGTGCACCCCGGCCGGCATCGTCGAGCTGCTCCGCCGCCACGGCGTGCCGATCGCCGGCGCCGATGTGTGCATCGTCGGCCGTGGCGTCACCGTCGGCCGGCCGCTCGGCCTGCTGCTCACCCGGCGCAGCGAGAACGCCACGGTCACCCTGTGCCACACCGGCACCCGGGACCTGGCCAAGCACGTGCGCGAGGCCGACATCGTGGTCGCCGCGGCGGGGGTCACCGGCATCATCACCGGCGACATGGTCAAGCCCGGCGCCGCAGTGCTCGACGTCGGCGTCTCCCGCGACGCCGACGGCAAGATCGCCGGCGACGTCGCCCGGGACGTGTACGACGTGGCGGGCTGGGTCTCGCCCAACCCCGGCGGGGTGGGCCCGATGACCCGGGCGATGCTGCTGGCCAACATCGTCCACGCCGCCGAGCAGTCGCTCGGTGCCTGACCTGCGCGCGGCCGCGTGATCCCCGAGCCCCCTCCGGACCTCGGTCCCGACCGCCGACCCCAGACGGTCGGCGGTGCGGTGTACCTGATGGTGCTCGTCGCGGCCCTGGTGGGCGTGGCGATCAGCGTCACCGGCGCCTGGCGGGTCGGCGTCGGCTGGGTCGGGGGCAGCGTGATCGTCGCCGGGCTGGTCCGGCTGGTGCTCCCCGAGCGGAAGGCCGGGATGCTCCGGGTGCGACGCCGGGCCTCCGACGTGGTGATGCTGCTCGGCGCCGGGGCAGCGCTGGTGGTGCTGGCGATCGTCGTACCCAACCAGCCGGGCTGAGGCACCCACGGCCGCCCGAGGGCACACCGCCGCCCGAGGGCACACCGCCGGCCGAGGGCACACCGCGGGTCGCGCCGGGCGAGAGCAAGAACGCCGCCGCCCGCCCGGCCGGGCGAGCAGCGGCGTTCGTGAGTGCCGGTTCGAAGGCTCAGATCAGGCCGAGCTGCTTGACCGCGTCGCGCTCCTCGGTGAGCTCGGCGGCGGTCGCGTCCATCATCCGGCGGGAGAAGTCGTCGATCTCCAGGCCCTGGACGATCTCCCAGTCGCCGTTGCGGGTCGTGACGGGGAAGGAGTAGACGAGGCCCTCGGGGACGCCGTACGAGCCGTCGGAGTAGACCGACATCGACGTCCAGTCGCCCTCGGCGGTGCCGTGCAGCCAGTCGCGGGCGCAGTCGATCGTCGCCGAGGCCGCGCTCGCCGCGGAGGAGGAGCCGCGCGCCTCGATGATCGCCGCGCCGCGCTTGGCGACGGTGGGGATGAAGTCGTTCTCCAGCCAGGCCTGGTCGTTGACGAGCTCGGCGGCGTTCTGGCCGTTGACCTCGGCGTGGAACAGGTCGGGGTACTGGGTGGCGGAGTGGTTGCCCCAGATCGACATCTTCTTGATGTCGGTGACCTTCGCGCCGGTCTTGGCCGCGAGCTGCGAGATCGCCCGGTTGTGGTCGAGCCGGGTGAGCGCGGTGATGCGCTCCTTCGGGATGTCGGGGGCGTTGCTCAGCGTGATCAGCGCGTTGGTGTTGGCCGGGTTGCCGGTGACCAGGATCCGGATGTCGTCGGCGGCGTTGTCGTTGAGCGCCTTGCCCTGCGCGGTGAAGATCGCGCCGTTGGCCTCGAGCAGGTCGCCACGCTCCATGCCCTTGGTGCGGGGGCGGGCGCCGACGAGCAGCGCGAGGTTCGCGCCGGAGAAGATCGTGTTCGGGTCGTCGCCGATCTCGACACTCGCCAGCGTCGGGAACGCGCAGTCGTCGAGCTCCATGACCACGCCCTCCAGCGCCTTCAGGGCCGGGGTGATCTCCAGCAGGCGCAGCTCGACGGGGGTGTCAGGGCCGAAGATGGCACCGCTGGCGATACGGAAGAGCAGGCTGTAGCCGATCTGGCCGGCGGCTCCGGTCACGGCGACCTTGACGGGGGTGTTGCTCACGACGACTCCTTGGTGTGGGTCTCGAGGGGCACGGGGTCTCGACAAGCTCGACCGGCGGCCCGGGTGGTCGGGGCGCACTCGTGGCGGTCAGCACACGAAGGACGCGTCCGACGCTAGCAGCGATCGGCCGCGCGGCTCGCCGCGGGTGCGGCCGTGAACGCCTACCCTTCGGTGGCGGCCTCGAGCGGTGCGGCCGGTGCTGCCTTGCCGAGGAGGATGCCGTAGCCGAACCCCGCCACCAGAGCCCCCGCGACCGGCGCCACGACGAAGAGCCAGAGCTGGCCGAGGGCCTCACCGCCGGCGAAGAGGGCGGGGCCGAGTGAGCGGGCGGGGTTCACCGAGGTGTTGGTCACGGGGATGCTCACCAGGTGGATGAGGGTCAGCGCGAGGCCGATGGCCAGCGGCGCGAAGCCCTTGGGCGCCCGGGTGTCGGTGACCCCGAGGATCACCAGCAGGAAGACCGCGGTGAGGACGAGCTCGATGACCAGCGCGGCCAGGAGGCCGTAACCACCGGGGGAGCGGTCGCCGTAGCCGTTCGTGGCGAACCCCGACTCGGAGGCCGAGAACCCGTCGCGGCCGGAGGCCACCACGAACAGCACCCCAGCCGCCGTCGCCGCACCGACGAGCTGGGTCGCGATGTAGCCGACGGTGTCACGCCACGGGAACCGGCCGGCCGCAGCGACCCCGAGCGTGACCGCGGGGTTGAAGTGGCCGCCGGACACGTGGCCCACCGCGTAGGCCATGGTCAGCACGGTCAGGCCGAACGCGAGCGCGACCCCGAGGAAGCCGATCCCGAGCTGCACCCCGTCCTCGACGAGGAACTGGGCGGCCAGGACGGCGGAGCCGCAACCGCCGAGCACGAGGACGAAGGTGCCGAGGAACTCTGCGGCGAGACGTTCGGCTGTGGTCGGCGCGGACTCGGTCACGGCTTGCTCCTTCCGTGGGTCGTCATCCCCGACGCTAGGCCCGGCCGCCGTGCCCCGCTGGGCTTCGGCGCTTTCTCCGGATCTGCCCCGGTCGGCCGACTGCGGGCGGTTCGAAGGCCCTCGCCTCGGTGTGGGGTTGGCGGCAGGATGGGGTACCGCGGTCGTCGTACCCCTGCTCGATGAGATATCTTGACGTCAAGAAATATTCTCGAAGTCGGAACGGAGCCCCCGGTGACGGACTCGAAGATCATCTACACCCACACGGACGAAGCGCCCCTGCTTGCGACGTACTCCTTCCTCCCGGTGGTCCAGGCCTACGCCGGCACCGCCGGTGTGAAGGTGGAGACCCGCGACATCTCCTTGGCCGGCCGCATCATCGCCCAGTTCCCCGAGCGGCTGACCGCCGAGCAGCGGCTCGACGACGCGCTCGCCGAGCTCGGTGCCCTGGCGAAGACGCCCGAGGCCAACATCATCAAGCTGCCGAACATCAGCGCCTCGATCCCGCAGCTGAAGGCCGCGGTCAAGGAGCTGCAGGACCAGGGCTACGACCTCCCCGACTACCCCGACGACCCGAAGACCGACGAGGAGCGCGAGGTCCGTGCGCGCTACGACAAGGTCAAGGGCAGTGCGGTGAACCCCGTGCTGCGCGAAGGCAACTCCGACCGACGCGCTCCTGCGTCGGTGAAGAACTACGCCAAGGCTCACCCGCACCGGATGGGTGCCTGGTCGGCCGACTCCAAGACCAACGTGGCGACGATGGGCCACGACGACTTCTACTCCAACGAGAAGTCGGTCGTCCTCGAGGCCGACGACACGCTGCGCATCGAGCACGTCGCCGCCGACGGCACGGTCACCGTGCTCCGCGAGTCGGTGCCGGTGCTGGCCGGGGAGGTCGTCGACGGCACGTTCATGAACGTCGCCGCGCTGCGCCGGTTCCTCACCGAGCAGATCGCCCGCGCCAAGGCCGAGGACGTGCTGTTCTCGGTGCACCTGAAGGCGACGATGATGAAGGTCTCGGACCCGATCATCTTCGGCCACGTCGTGCAGTCGTTCTTCCCGACCCTGTTCGAGCAGTACGGCGAGCAGCTCGCTGCCGCGGGCATCTCGCCCAACGACGGCCTGGGCGCCCTGCTCAACGCCGTGGACAAGCTGCCCGACGGCGCGGCGATCAAGGCCGCCGTGGAGGCCGGCCTCGCCGAGGGCCCGACGATGGCGATGGTCGACTCCGACCGCGGCATCACCAACCTGCACGTGCCCTCCGACGTGATCATCGACGCCTCGATGCCGGCGATGATCCGCACCTCGGGCCACATGTGGGGACCGGACGGCGAGGAGCACGACACCCTCGCGGTGATCCCTGACTCCAGCTACGCCGGCGTCTACCAGACCGTGATCGACGACTGCCGCGCCAACGGCGCCTTCGACCCGTCGACGATGGGCTCGGTGCCCAACGTCGGCCTGATGGCGCAGGCGGCCGAGGAGTACGGCAGCCACGACAAGACCTTCGAGGTCCCCGCTGCCGGCACCGTCCGGGTCGTGAATGCCGCGGGCGAGGCCCTGATCGAGCACGAGGTCCAGCCCGGCGACATCTGGCGGGCCTGCCAGACCAAGGACGCCCCGATCCGGGACTGGGTGAAGCTCGCGGTCACCCGGGCCCGCGCCACCGGCGTCCCGGCGGTGTTCTGGCTCGACGAGAACCGCGCCCACGACCGCAACCTGATCGCGAAGGTCAAGCAGTACCTCACCGAGCACGACACCGAGGGGCTGACCATCGAGATCATGGCGCCGGCCGAGGCCACGGCGTACTCCCTGGAGCGGATCCGCCGCGGCGAGGACACCATCTCGGTGACCGGCAACGTGCTGCGTGACTACAACACCGACCTGTTCCCGATCCTCGAGCTCGGCACCTCGGCCAAGATGCTCTCGGTCGTGCCGCTGATGAACGGCGGCGGCCTGTTCGAGACCGGGGCCGGTGGCTCGGCGCCCAAGCACGTGCAGCAGCTGGTCAAGGAGAACTACCTGCGCTGGGACAGCCTGGGTGAGTTCTTCGCGCTGGTGCCGTCGCTGGAGCTGTACGCCGAGCAGGCCGGCAAGCCTGGCGCGAAGGTGCTCGCCGGCGCGCTGGATCGGGCGACCGAGACGTTCCTCAACGAGGACAAGTCCCCGACCCGCCGGGTGGGCGGCATCGACAACCGCGGCTCGCACTTCTACCTCGCCCTCTACTGGGCCCAGGAGATGGCCAACCAGACCGAGGACGCGGCGCTCGCCGAGGCCTTCAAGCCGCTCGCGGCCGCGCTGGCCGAGAACGAGCAGAAGATCGTCGAGGAGCTGAACGCGGTCCAGGGCCAGCCAGCCGACATCGGCGGCTACTACCGTCCCGACGACGAGAAGGCGGCCGCGGTGATGCGTCCGTCGAAGACGTTCAACGAGGCGCTGGCCCTGCTCGGCTGAGCGGCAACCGCCCGCGGAGTGGGCACGGACAGCACACGCAACCCGCTGTTCGTGCCCACGCTCGCGTCCGCCGGGAGTCGGAGGCCCGGATCGTGACGAACGCGTCACACCGCGGAATACCTGATCTCTGCAACTACTTGGGGCTGACGTGACCTCGACCCTCCCGGCCCCGGCTGCGGCGCCGCCGCGCACCCGGCACGTGGTGCTCGCCGGGCTGGCCCTGGCCACCGGCGGCTTCGCGATCGGGTTGACGGAGTTCGTCACGATGGGCCTGCTGCCCCAGATCGCCGAGGGCGTGCAGGTCTCGATCCCCCGCGCCGGCCACGTGATCTCGGCGTACGCGCTCGGTGTCGTCGTCGGCGCCCCGCTGATCGCCGTGCTCGGCGCACGGCTGCCGCGGCGGGCCCTGCTGGTCTGGCTGATGGCCGCCTTCGCCGCGGGCAACGCGGCCACGGCACTGGCCACCAGCTACTCGGCGCTCACCGTCGCGCGGTTCGTCTCCGGGCTGCCGCACGGGGCGTTCCTGGGACTGGCCGCGCTGGTCACCGCCTCGGTCGTCGACCCGGCCCGACGCGGTCGGGCGATCGGCCTGGTCATGCTCGGCCTTCCGGTCGCCAACGTGTTCGGCGTCCCGGCCGCGACGTGGATGGGGCAGAACCTCGGCTGGCGCTCGGCGTACTGGACGGTGACCGCGCTCGGCGTGCTCACCTTGATGATGGTCGCGGCGTTCGTGCCCGCGACCCCGGGGGACAGGCACGCGACCGGCCGCCGCGAGCTGAAGGCGTTCGGCAACGCGCAGGTGTGGCTGACGCTGATGGTCGGCGCCGTCGGCTTCGGCGGGATGTTCGCGATGTACTCCTACATCGCTCCCACCGTCACCGAGGTGGCCGGCCTCGACCAGAGCCTGGTGCCGCTCTACCTGCTGGCCTTCGGCGTCGGCGGTGTCACCGGTACGGCGGTCGGCGGCCGGCTGGCCGACTGGTCGGTGTTCCGCTCGATGCTGCTCTCCGCGGCTGCCATGGGTCTCTCCCTGGCGGTGTTCACCGTGGCCGCACGGTCGCTCGTGCCCGGCGTGCTGATGGTGTTCGCCGTCGCGATGGTCGGGTCGGTGCTCGTGGTGAACCTGCAGGTCCGGCTGATGGAGGTCGCCGGGGACGCCCAGACCCTCGGCGCTGCACTCAACCATGCCTCGTTGAACGCCGCGAACGCCCTGGGTGCCTGGCTCGGGGGCGTGGTGATCGCTGCGGGGCTCGGGTACACCGCGCCGAGCTGGGTCGGTGCCGGTCTCTCGCTGGCGGGCCTGCTGGTCCTGCTGGTCTCAGCCGTGCTGCACCGGCGGGACGGCCGGGTCTAACCGCCGGGGGCGGCGTACTCGTTCCGGAGCAGGTCGAAGGTGACGGTGTCGGAGAACGTGCCGTCCCGGTGCGGGTTCTCCTGGCGCAGCATCCCGGTTCGCACGAAGCCGTTGGCCTCCAGCACGTGCTGGGAGGCGGGGTTGTCCGCCGAGGCGATCGCGTGCAGGCGGCGCAGTCCGAGTCCGCCGTCCTCCTCGTCGATGAAGCAGTGCCGCACCACGAGCCGGCAGGCCTCGGTCATCACGCCCTTGCCGCGGGCGGACGGGTGCGTCCAGTAGCCGACCTCCGCGTCTCCGTGCTCGTCGAGGTCGAACACGGAGATCTGGCCCACTAGGTCGTCGGTGTCGGGGTCGGCGACCGCCCAGGAGACACCCTTGCCCGACGCGCGCTGCTCCCGCCGCGACTCGAGGAACTCGTAGGCGTCGTTCAGGGTGTACGGCGAGGGCAGGTGGGGGAGCCAGTATGCCGTCCGCTCGTCCGAGCACGCCGCGACGATCCGGGCGGCGTCGGCGTCGCGGTACCCGCGCAGGACCACCCGGCTGCCGGTGACCCGTGGCGCGTCGAACCACCGGTTGCGGGGGCGGCGTTCGTCGCCGGAGGTCAGCACCCCGACCCAGCCGTCCTTGAGGTCACCGCGCTGCGGCAGCCACTCCCGTACCGTCCCGTCGAAGGAGAACCCCAGCCGCCAGGCGACCTTGCGCGAGGCCCAGTTGCCCTTGTTGGCCCACCAGATCACGGTCCGGACATCTCGCTCCCGGAAGCCCCAGTCCAGGAGCAGCTCGAGCGCGCGGGCGACGTACCCGCGGCCGCGCGCCCACGGGTGCGCCCCGTAGGCGATCTCGGCGCGCCCGTGCCGCTCGTTGCGCAGCGACACCGTGCCCACGAAGCGCGCGGCGCCGTCCTCGTCGGGGGCTTCCACCGCGAACGCCCACTCACGGTCCTCGCGCCACCCGTCGGGGATGATCTCGCAGGCGAACTCGCGGGCGGTCTCGCGCGTCGAGGGGTCCGGCACGGTCGTCCAGCGCAGCATCACCGCGTCGACCGCCTGCTCGTAGAGCGCCTGGACGTCGGCCTCGGCGTGTGCGCGCAGGCTGACGACGCCGTCGGTGAGCGTGGGCACGTCCTCGGGGAACCTCATGGCCGCACCCTGCCGTCTGCCGCGCCTTCGGGCAAACGCATATCCTTCGCACATGAGCGAAGGTCAAAGACGGTGAGCGGCACGCTCGCCAACATCGGGCTGGTCTTCGTCTTCGTGCTCGTCGGCGGGGTGTTCGCCGCGGCCGAGATCGCGCTCGTCTCACTGCGCGACGGCCAGGTCCGGGCGCTCGCCGGGCAGAGCAAGCGGGGCCGCACGGTCGCCGAGCTCAACGAGGACCCGAACCGCTTCCTGTCGGCCGTGCAGGTCGGCGTCACGTTGATGGGCTTCCTGTCCGCAGCCTTCGGCGGTGCCACGCTGGCCGACGACCTCGCTCCGGTGCTGACCTCGTGGGGGCTGCCCGAGGGCGCCTCGGCCGCCGCAGCCCTGGTGCTCGTGACGGTCGCGATCTCCTACCTCTCCCTGGTCTTCGGCGAGCTGGTGCCCAAGCGGCTCGCGCTCCAGCGTTCGGAGGCGTTCGCGCTCGCGCTGGGCCCGATGATCGACCGGATCAGCCAGATCTCGCGGCCGGTGATCTGGCTGTTGTCGAAGTCGACCAACGCCGTGGTCCGGATGCTCGGCGGTGACCCCACCGCGCAGAAGGAGCAGATGACCGACGAGGAGCTGCGCGACCTCGTCAACCAGCACGAGACGCTGGGGGAGGAGGAGCGCCGGATCGTCGAGGACGTCTTCGAGGCCGGTGACCGGCAGATCCGCGAGGTGATGATCCCGCGCACGGAGGTCGACTTCCTCGACGCCGGCGAACCGGTCTACAAGGCGGCGAAGTACGCCCTGACCCAGCCGCACTCCCGCTACCCGGTCACCCGAGGCTCGGCCGACGACGTGATCGGGTTCGTCCACGTCCGCGACCTGCTCGACCCGGAGATGTCCGGCCGGTCGGTCCGGGTCGGCGAGCTGGTGCGCAACACCCTGGTGCTGCCCTGGACCCGGCCGATCCTGGCCGCCCTGGCGGACATGCGCCGCGAGGGCACCCACCTCGCGATCGTCGCCGACGAGTACGGCGGCACCGCGGGCATCGTCACGATGGAGGACCTCGTCGAGGAGCTCGTCGGCGACATCAGGGACGAGTACGACGTCGTCGAGCCCGAGACGACCCGCCATCGCGGCGGCGACGTCGAGGTCGACGGCCTGCTGAACCTCGACGACTTCGAGGACGAGACGGGCATCGAGCTGCCCGAGGGGCCCTACGAGACCGTTGCGGGGTTCATCGTCGCGCGGATCGGGCGGCTCCCCGAGGTCGGGGACGAGGTCGAGGTCGAGCAGACCCGGCTGGTCGTGAAGGACGTCGACGGCCGGCGCGTGTCGCGGGTGCTGGTGACCGTCGTACCCGAGGAGGGCGAGGCTGAGCCGGCGCCGGGCGGGGCAGCGGCGACCGGGGCCGGCGGCGACCAGGCGGTCTGAGTCCGCGGCTCCAGGTTGATTTCTTGACCATCTCGCGCGAGTGACACAATGGCCCGCATGTCAGAGGCCGCCACGACCAAGCCGACCGCCCGCCCCCGGGTCCTCTCCGGGATCCAGCCGACCGCGGACTCGTTCCACTTCGGCAACTACCTGGGCGCGCTGCGGCAGTGGGTGACCCTGCAGGACGACTTCGAGCCGTTCTTCTTCATCGCCGACATGCACGCGATCACCGTCGAGCAGGACCCCAAGCAGCTGCGCGAGCGCTCGCTGCGGGCGGCCGCCCAGCTGATCGCCACCGGAGTGGACCCTGAGCGTTCGGCGATCTTCATGCAGTCCCACATCCCCGCGCACGCCCAGCTCGGCTGGGTGCTGCAGTGCCTGACCGGCTTCGGTGAGGCCCGCCGAATGACGCAGTTCAAGGACAAGTCCGCCAAGGGCGGCGAGGGCGCGGCGTCGGTGGGCCTGTTCACCTACCCGATGCTGATGGCCGCCGACATCCTGCTCTACCGGCCGCAGTACGTCCCGGTCGGCGAGGACCAGCGCCAGCACCTCGAGCTGACCCGCGACCTGGCCCAGCGGTTCAACCACCGCTACAAGAAGACCTTCCGCCTCCCCGAGCCGTTCATCCTCAAGGAGACCGCGAAGATCCTGGACCTGCAGGAGCCCCGGTCGAAGATGTCGAAGTCGGCATCCTCGCCCAGCGGCATCATCGAGATGCTGGACGACCCGAAGGTGTCGGCGAAGAAGATCCGGTCCGCGGTCACCGACTCCGGCAGCGAGATCCGCTACGACGAGGAGGAGAAGCCCGGCATCTCCAACCTGCTCACGATCTACTCCGCGCTGACCGGTCGGAGTGTCGAGCAGCTGGAGAAGGAGTACGACGGCCGCGGCTACGGCGACTTCAAGAAGGACCTCGCCGACGTGGTGGTCGACTTCGTCACGCCGTTCCGCGACCGCACGCTGGAGCTGCTCGACGACCGCGCCGAGCTCGACGCCGTGATCCGCCGCGGCGCGGAGAAGGCACGTGCGGTGGCCGAGCGCACCCTGGTGGACGTCTACGACCGAGTCGGCTTCGTGGCCGACGGTCGGTAGGGTTCAGCACGTGACGACGATCGGCGTGGCCATCGCGGTGCCGGAGCCCTGGGGCGCGCAGCTCCAGGAGTACCGGACCTCGCTGGGCGACCCGACCGCGCACGGGATCCCCACCCATATCACGCTGATGCCGCCGTTCGAGGTCGACGACGCCGACCTCCCCGCTGTCGAGAAGCATCTCAGCGAGGCCGCGGCGAGCCGGCCGCCGTTCCGGATCCACCTGCGCGGGACGGGCACCTTCCGCCCCGTGTCGCCGGTGGTGTTCGTGACCGTCGTACGCGGGATCTCCTCGTGCGAGCAGCTGGCGATGGCGGTGCGCCGGGGACCGCTCGCCACCGACCTCGCCTTCCCCTACCACCCGCACGTGACCGTCGCGCACGACATCGACGACGAGCTGCTCGACCGGGCCTTCGACGAGCTGTCCGGTTTCGAGGCGGAGTTCGACGCCGACCACTTCCTGCTCTACGCCCACGACGAGGAGAACGGCTGGCGGCCGACCCGGGAGTTCCCGCTGACCGGCTCCGGCGACAGCCGCCCGCCCAGCAGGGGCTGATGGCCTCGCTCAAGGAGCGGCTGACCGCACGGCTGGCCCGGCTCCGCGACCGGCACCCGTCGGTGGACCACGCGATCCGGACGGTGCTGCACTACGGCGACGTCAGGGGGAACGACCAGGCGGGTGCGGTCACGTTCTTCGGCTTCTTGTCCTTCTTCCCGATCATGGCCCTGGCCTTCTTCGTGGTGGGCTACCTGAGTGCGGTCTATCCCGAGCTGCGACTCGAGGTCGTCCGGACCGTCGAGAAGGCACTGCCCGGGCTGATCGGCACCGACGAGGGCAAGATCCCGCTGGAGACCTTCGAGGAGAACGCCGGCCGGGCGGCCGGGATCGGCGCGGTGGGCCTGCTCTACTCGGGCCTCGGCTGGATCTCCGGGATGCGGCGCGCCCTCGCCGCGATGTTCAAGCTGCCCGCGACCGAGCATCCGAACTTCGTGGTCGGCAAGCTGCGCGACCTGAGGACGCTGCTGCTGCTCGGCGTGATCATGCTCGTCTCGCTGAGCCTGTCCGCAGGGGTGTCCTGGTTCTCGGAGCTGATCCTCGGCTGGTTGGACCTCGACGGGAGCTGGCTGGCCGCGGTGGTGCTCTGGGTGGTCACCCACGCCCTCGCGATCGGTGCCACGACGCTGCTGTTCCTGGCGATGTTCCGGTTCCTCGCCCAGCCGCACATCGCCTCCCGGGCGCTGTGGCAGGGCGCCTTCGCCGGCGCGGTCGGGTTCGAGGTGCTCAAGGGCGTCGCCGCCTGGCTGATCGCCCTCAGCACCGGGGGTGCCGCTGCCCAGACGTTCGGCGTGGCACTGATCCTGCTGGTCTGGATCAACTACTTCTCCCGCCTGGTGATGGCCAGCGCCGCCTGGGCCTACACCGCCCCGGTGGCCGAGGAGGTCCGCGAGCTCGAGGAGCAGCCGCTGTTCACCGAGGAGGACGCCGAGGTGTTCGCGCCGGCTCCGGCAGCGGTGGTCCGGGAGGACCCGGAGGACGCGCCGCTGCCCGTGGTACGCCGCCGACGCCGGCGGCTCGAGCAGGCCGGGGTGGCCTCCGCGGTCGGCGCGGCCGCTGTGGGCGTGCTCACGTGGGTCACCCGGCGGAACCGGCACTGAGGCGGGGCAGGATGGGACGATGAGGCTCGAACGCAAGCACGCCGTGATGTTCCTGCTGATCGCGGCCTGGAACGTCCTCAGCTACGCCAACTTCGCGCGGAACCTGGCCGAGACGGCAGCGAGCGGCGAGGACCGTTCTGCCGGCTACTACGCCGCCCACATCGTGCTGATCGTGGTGAACCTCGCGGTCGCGGCGTACCTCGCCGTCCTCGGCCGCCGCGCCTGGAGGGCCACCCGGGCCTGACCGGCGACATAGCAGGTTCGGCCGCTCCTGAACAGGTTCCGCTTTCCGGAGAGCTTCGCTCGGTACGACGGTCACCGGCTCCTGACGGGCCCGGGCGGGCGGCCCGGCTAGCCGGCAGCACGCCGGTGGTAGTCCGGCTCCCGGCCCAGGTCACCGCGGTAGATCCCCTCGCGCAGCTCGAGCTCGTAGGCGTCGAGGTCGGGCATGCCCACCTCGCGGGCGAAGGCGAGCTCGGCCTCGACGTCGTAGGGCACCCGCACGAACTGGATCGAGAACGGCGCGGGCTCGGCGCTGTCGAGGACGCCCTCGAGGACGACGTACACCGGGGTCGGGTCGCCCATGCTGTTGCCGACGCTGCCGGTGTTGAACAGCGTGCGGCGCTCCCGGTCCACCTCGTAGAAGGCGTCGTGGGTGTCGCCGTACCCGACCACGTCGGGGAGCGGGCCGTCGCCGGTGGCCTCGGTGTTGGCGAACATCCCGAGGAACTCCGCCTCGTCGTGGTCGAACCGGACCCGCCGGTGCACCGACGTGGCCGAGGCGTGGAACAGCCGGACCCGGCGGCCGGAGATCGCGAAGTCGTGGCAGAACGGCAGCGCCCGCAGCCAGCCCTCCTGGTCGCGGTCGAGCTGTCCGAGCCACCACTTCAGGGCCGGGTTGTCGTACTCCCGCGCCGGGTCCGGGAGGAAGTCGTCCCAGTTGCCGAGGATGTTGACCTCGCAGCGTCGGCGGCACAGGTCGACCACCTCGCGGCCACGGGGTCCCTTGCCGACGTAGTCGCCGAGGTTGAAGATCCGGGTGATCCCGCGCGCGTCGATGTCGGCGAGCACCGCCTCGAGCGCGGTCAGGTTCCCGTGCACGTCCGAGATCAGCGCGATCCGGTCGAGAGAGGTCATGGCGCACATTCAAGCACCCGAGAGGAACGCCGGCCGAGCACGCACACGGGGCACGCAGAAGGGGCACGCCGGACGGCGTACCCCTTCTGTCTCCGAGCCCGACGGCCGGGTGGTCACTTGCGGAAGATCAGCGCCCGCTTCACTTCCTGGATCGCCTTGGTCACCTCGATGCCGCGGGGGCAGGCCTCGGTGCAGTTGAAGGTGGTGCGGCAGCGCCACACGCCCTCCTTGTCGTTGAGGATCTCCAGACGCTGCTCGGTGCCCTCGTCGCGGCTGTCGAAGATGAACCGGTGGGCGCCCACGATCGCCTGGGGCCCGAAGTACTGCCCGTCGGTCCAGTACACCGGGCACGACGTGGTGCACGCCGCGCAGAGGATGCACTTGGTGGTGTCGTCGAAGCGCTCGCGGTCCTCCTGGGACTGCAGCCGCTCACGCGTCGGCTCGTTGCCGCTGGTGACCAGGAACGGCATCACCGAGCGGTAGGCGTCGAAGAACGGCTCCATGTCGACCACGAGGTCCTTGAGCACCGGCAGGCCCTTGATCGGCTCGACGGTGATCGGCTTGGACGGGTTGACGTCCTTGATCAGCGTCTTGCAGGCCAGCCGGTTCTTGCCGTTGATGCGCATCGCGTCGGAGCCGCAGATGCCGTGAGCGCAGGAGCGGCGGAAGGTCAGCGACCCGTCGAGGTCCCACTTGACCTTGTGGAGCGCGTCGAGCACCCGGTCGGTCGGCTCGGCGGTGACCTGGTAGCTCTCCCACTTCGCCTCCTCCGACACCTCGGGGTTGTAGCGGAGGATCTTGATCGTGACGTCCATCAGTACTTGCGCTCCATAGGCTCGTAACGGGTCTGCACGACCGGCTTGTAGTCCAGGCGGATGCTGCCGTCGTCCTGGCGGTAGGCCATCGTGTGACGCATGAAGTTCACGTCGTCGCGGTTGGGGTAGTCCTCGCGGTAGTGACCACCGCGCGACTCGTTGCGGGCGAGCGCGGAGACGACGAGCACCTCGGCGAGGTCGAGCAGGAAGCCGAGCTCGATCGCCTCGAGCAGGTCGGTGTTGAACCGCTTGCCCTTGTCCTGCACCGAGATGTTGACGTAACGCGCCTTGAGCCCCTCGATGTCGGAGAGCGCCTGCTTCAGCGAGGTCTCGTCGCGGTAGACCTGCGCGTTGATGTCCATCGTGGCCTGCAGCTCGGCGCGGATGGCGGCCACCCGCTCGGACCCGCCGGCGTCACGGAGCATCTCGATCTGGCTGACGACCAGCTGCTCGGGGTTCTCCGGCAGCTCGTCGTGCTCGACGGTCTGGGCGTACTCCGAGGCGTAGATGCCCGCCCGGCGGCCGAAGACGTTGATGTCGAGCAGCGAGTTGGTGCCGAGGCGGTTCGCGCCGTGCACGGACACGCAGGCGACCTCGCCCGCGGCATAGAGGCCGGGGACGACGGTCTCGTTGTCGCTGAGGACCTCGCCCTTGATGTTGGTGGGGATGCCACCCATGGCGTAGTGCGCGGTCGGGAAGACCGGGATCATCTCGGTGTAGGGCTCCACTCCGAGGTAGGTCCGCGCGAACTCCGTGATGTCGGGGAGCTTCGCGTCGATCTGCTCCTTGGGCAGGTGGGTCAGGTCGAGGTAGACGTAGGCCTTGTCCGGCCCGGCGCCGCGACCCTCGCGCACCTCGTTGGCCATCGCCCGGGCGACCATGTCGCGCGGCGCGAGGTCCTTGATGGTGGGGGCGTAGCGCTCCATGAAGCGCTCGTTCTCGCTGTTGCGCAGGATGCCGCCCTCGCCGCGGGCAGCCTCCGACAGCAGCACGCCGAGGCCGGCGAGGCCGGTCGGGTGGAACTGGAAGAACTCCATGTCCTCCAGCGGAAG
Organism: Actinomycetota bacterium; assembly: GCA_049323155.1. Taxonomy (GTDB): domain Bacteria; phylum Actinomycetota; class Actinomycetes; order Propionibacteriales; family Nocardioidaceae; genus Nocardioides_C. The sequence continues at coordinate 17,806 of JBMOMG010000066.1, forward strand.
GCCCTTGCGCCACACGATGCCCATGCCGTCGCCGGTGAGGGTGTGCGCGTTGGAGGTGGTGCGGAAGACCTTCCCGAACCCGCCGGTGGCGAAGATGATCGCCTTGGCGCTGAAGACGTGGATCTCGCCGGTGGCCAGCTCGTAGGCGACGACACCGGTTGCCTTCACACCACCGTCGGTCTCCTTGGTGATGATGTCGAGCACGTAGAACTCGTTGTAGAACTCCACGTTGTGCTTGATGCACTGCTGGTAGAGCGTCTGCAGGATCATGTGGCCGGTGCGGTCCGCGGCGAAGCAGGAGCGGCGTACGGCGGCCTCTCCGTGGTTGCGGGTGTGGCCACCGAACCGGCGCTGGTCGATGCGGCCCTGCTCGGTGCGGTTGAAGGGCAGGCCCATCTTCTCCAGGTCGAGGACCGCGTCGATGGCCTCCTTGGCCATGATCTCCGCCGCGTCCTGGTCGACGAGGTAGTCACCACCCTTGACGGTGTCGAAGGTGTGCCACTCCCAGTTGTCCTCCTCGACGTTGGCAAGGGCGGCACACATGCCGCCCTGGGCCGCGCCGGTGTGGGAGCGGGTCGGGTAGAGCTTGGTGAGCACCGCGGTGCGCGTGCGCTGGCCGGATTCGAGGGCCGCACGCATGCCGGCGCCACCGGCACCGACGATGACGACGTCGTACTTGTGGGTCTGGACCATGTTGATCAGCGCCTTACCGGTTGGTGCAGACCTCGAGCGTCGACGCAGGGTCGATGCACGGGTCGAACGTGAAGATGACGAGGGTGCCGAGGACGACGGTCACGAAGGTGGCGAAGTACAGCAGCGTCTTGAGCGTGAACTTCGTGCCGGTCCGCGTGGCGTAGTCGTTGATGATCGTGCGCAGACCGTTCATGCCGTGCAGCATCGCCAGCCACAGCATCGCGAGGTCCCAGATCTGCCAGAACGGGTTGGCCCACTTGCCGGCGACGAAGGCGAAGTCGATCTGCTGGATGCCCTCGCCCAGCCAGAGGTTGACGAACAGGTGGCCGATGACGAGCACGACCAGCAGCGCGCCGGAGCCGCGCATGAACAGCCACGAGTTCATCTCGAAGTTGTTGGTCTTGGCCGCCTTGTAGGGGGAGCGCGGCTTGGGGATCGAGGTCAGGCTCATCGCTATCAGTGTCCAAACACGTTCGAGAGGTGGCGGATCACGAAGGGCACCATGAGGACCAGGAACAGCCCGACCACGGCGTAGGTCATCTGCCGCTGGTAGCGGGTGCCGGGCCACCAGAAGTCGACCAGGATGATCCGGATGCCGTTGAAGGCGTGGAACAGCACCGCCGCGACCAGGCCGACCTCCATGATCCCGACGAGGGGGTTCTTGTAGGTCTCCACCGCGGCGTTGTAGGCCTCAGGGGAGACCCGGACCATGGCGGTGTCGATGACGTGGGCGAAGAGGAAGAAGAAGAGCGTGACGCCGGTGATGCGGTGCGCGACCCACGACCACATCCCCTCACGGCCTCGGTAGAGCGTTCCCGCCGGTGAGCTGGCCAAGGGGAGTCCTTTCGAAACGCAGGTGTCCGTGCTGGAGCGCGCTGGTCTCCAGCGCAACCCTGGCACCTTATCGCCGCTGGATTTGTTACTGACCGGTCACTGTTGTGAAATGAATTACCGCACGTGGCCGTTGGCAATTGATCTGTCCAGGGCCGTTCGACCCGGGGCCGGCCGGACGTAAGCCATCTCACGGTGCGAGGCGCACCACGCCCGCCGTACCCTTCCTCGCATGGCAGAGGACACCACCCCCCGCTCGCACGCTGAGCTGGCCGCAGACCCCAAGACCCACACCGAGTCGGGTCTGCCGTTCCGGCCGGTCTACGGCCCCGACACGCTGGAGGGGTTCGACCCCGCTGCGCAGCTCGGTGAGCCGGGCGCTTTCCCGTTCACCAGGGGTGTGTACCCGACCATGTACACCGGCCGGCCGTGGACGATGCGCCAGTACGCCGGCTTCGGCACCGCCAAGGAGTCCAACGAGCGCTACAAACAGCTCGTCGCGCACGGCACCGGCGGCCTCTCGGTGGCCTTCGACCTGCCCACCCAGATGGGCCACGACTCCGACTCCGCGATCGCGCACGGCGAGGTCGGCAAGGTGGGCGTCGCGATCGACTCGATCGATGACATGAAGGTGCTCTTCGACGGGATCCCGCTGGACGAGGTGTCGACGTCGATGACGATCAACGCGCCGGCGGCGCTGCTGCTGCTGATGTACCAGATCGTCGCCGAGGACGCCGGGATCCCCGCGGACAAGCTGACCGGCACCATCCAGAACGACGTGCTCAAGGAGTACATCGCCCGCGGCACCTACATCTTCCCGCCGGCCGAGTCCCTGCGGCTGATCACCGACATCTTCAGCTACTGCCGCACCGAGATCCCGCGGTGGAACACGATCTCGATCTCGGGCTACCACATGGCCGAGGCGGGGGCGACGCCCGCGCAGGAGATCGCGTTCACCCTGGCCGACGGCATCGAGTACGTCCGGGCGGCCGTGGCCTCGGGCCAGGACGTCGACGAGTTCGCTCCCCGGCTGGCCTTCTTCTTCGTCTCGCGCACCACGATCCTCGAGGAGGTCGCCAAGTTCCGCGCCGCCCGCCGGATCTGGGCGAAGGTGATGCGCGACGAGTTCGGCGCCAAGAACCCCAAGTCGCTGATGCTGCGCTTCCACACCCAGACCGCGGGCGTGCAGCTGACCGCACAGCAGCCCGAGGTGAACCTGGTCCGGGTCGCCGTGCAGGCACTGGCGGCGGTGCTCGGCGGCACCCAGTCGCTGCACACGAACTCCTACGACGAGGCGATCGCGCTGCCGACCGAGAAGGCTGCGCGGCTGGCGCTGCGCACCCAGCAGGTGCTCGCCTACGAGACCGACGTGACCAAGACCGTCGACCCGTTCGCCGGCTCCTACGCCATCGAGTCGCTCACCGACGAGCTCGAGGAGGAGGCCCTGGCGCTGATGGCCAAGGTCGAGGACCTCGGCGGTGCGGTGAAGGCGATCGAGCGCGGGTTCCAGAAGAACGAGATCGAGAAGGCCGCCTACCAGATCGCCAAGGACATCGACGCCGGCACGCGCACCGTCGTCGGGCTCAACAAGTACGCCTCCGAAGAGGAGGAGCCCTACGAGCCGCTGCGCGTCGACCCGGCGATCGAGGCCCAGCAGGCCGAGCGGCTCGCGAAGCTGCGCGGCGAGCGTGACAACGACGCCGTCCAGCGCCACCTCGAGGAGCTGAAGAAGGCCGCACAGGGCAGCGACAACGTCCTCTTCCCGATGAAGGAGGCGCTGCGGGCCCGGGCCACGGTCGGTGAGGTCTGCAACGCGCTGCGCGACGTCTGGGGCGTCTACTCACCACCGGACGCCTTCTGACCAGGGGGCGCGGGAGGCCTGGCTCGGCCGGGTAGCCTGTCTGGTCGTGTCCTCCCTGGTGCCTGCCCTCCTCGAAGCCGTCGACGAGCTCGCCGGTGAGCTCGTCGCGATCCGGCGGGACATCCACGCCCACCCCGAGGTGGCCTGGCAGGAGGAGCGCACCACGACGCTGGTCGCCAAGCGCCTCGAGGAGGCCGGTGTGCAGCTGCAGCGGCTGCCGCGCAGCGGCCTCGTCGCCGAGGTGGGTCCCGCAGACGGTCCCGTGGTCGCGCTCCGCGCCGACCTCGACGCGCTGGCCGTCGACGACCTGACCGAGGACCCCTGGCGCAGCACGTACGACGGTCTGGCGCATGCCTGTGGGCACGACGTCCACACGACCGCCCTTCTCGGCGCGGGGCTCGCGCTCGCGAAGGTGCACGAGAGCATCCCGCTGCCCGGACGTGTCCGGCTGCTGTTCCAGCCGGCCGAGGAGGTCATGCCGGGGGGCGCCCTGGAGATGATCTCCACCGGCGTGCTCGACGGGGTCGGCTACGCCTTCGGGCTGCACTGCGACCCGGCCCTCGACGTGGGCCAGGTCGGGCTGCGCGAGGGGCCGCTCACCGGCGCGGCGGACTCCATGCAGGTCCGGCTGAGCGGTCGTGGCGGCCACACCTCGCGACCGCACCTAACCCAGGACCTCACCTACGCGCTGGCCAAGCTCGTCACCGAGCTCCCTGCGGCGCTCTCCCGCCGGCTCGACCCGCGGGCGGGCGCCAGCCTGGTCTGGGGGATCGTCCGGTCCGGTTCGGCCAAGAACGTGATCCCCTCCAGCGGCCTGGCAGCCGGCACGCTGCGGATGCTGGACGCGGTGGCCTGGGCCGAGGCGGAGAGCCTGGTTCGCGAGCTGATCGACCAGATCGTGGCGCCCTACGGGGTGCACGCCGAGGTGGACTACGTCCGCGGGGTGCCTCCGGTCGTCAACGAGGCGTCGGCCACCCAGATGCTGGGCCGGGCGGCCGAGCTCGTCGTCGGTGAGGACTGCCACGTGCACACCCCGCAGAGCCTCGGCGGCGAGGACTTCGCGTGGTACCTCGAGTCCGTCCCCGGGGCGATGGCCCGCCTCGGCACACGCACGCCCGGCGGTCCGACGTACGACCTCCACCAGGGTGACCTGCGGGTCGACGAGGGCGCGACCGGGATCGGGGCCAAGGTGCTCGGCGTCGCCGCGCTGCAGGCGCTCAAGGCGTCCTGACCCTCGGTCCACCGCCTCGCGGCGGGGTCCGGGCCGCCACGCGACCCTGGCCGCCGCGGTCCGCACCGGGCGAACCGCGACGGCTCAGGATCACGCCTTGACGTAGGCCTTGCCGTCCGCGGCCGGTGCGCGGGACCGGCCGACGAGCCCGGCCACCGCGAAGATGGTCACCAGGTAGGGCAGCATCAGCATGAACTGGCTGGGCACCGGCGAACCGATCACCGACAGCACGCCCTGCAGCGTCGAGGCGAAGCCGAAGAGCAGGGCTGCCAGCGTGGCACGGATCGGGTCCCACTTGCCGAAGATGACCGCGGCCAGCGCGATGTAGCCGGCACCGCCGGTCATCTCGCGGTTGAACTGCGGCACCGACACCAGGGTGTAGAACGCGCCGCCGGCCCCGGCGATGGCGCCGGCGAGCAGGATGGCGCGGTAGCGGGTGCGCAGGACGTTGATGCCCACCGTGTCGGCGGCCTTCGGGTGCTCACCGACCGAGCGCAGGCGCAGTCCCCACCGGGAGCGGTAGAGCGCCCAGGCGATGACCGCGACGACGACGTACATCAGGTAGACGATCAGGGTCTGCCGGAACAGCACCGGGCCGATCAGCGGGATGTCACCGAGCAGCGGGATGTCGAACGACTGGAAGCGCGGCGGTGAGTTGAGGGACCCCGCGTTGGGGGCGAGCACCTGGCTGAACAGGAAGCTGGTCAAGCCGATCACCAGGACGTTGAGGACGACGCCGACGATGATCTGGTCGACGAGGTAGGTGATCGCGAAGACGCCGAGCAGGAGGGCCACCAGGAGACCGGCGACGCCCGCCGCGACCAGACCGGCCCACACGGACCCGGTCATCGAGCCGACCAGGGCGGCCGCGAACGCGCCGGCGAGGAGCTGCCCGTCGATGGCGATGTTGACCACGCCGGAGCGCTCGCCGATCACGCCGGACATGGCGCCGAACACCAGCGGCACCGCCAGCGCCACCGCACCGCCGAACAGGCCGACCACCGGCATCGTGGCGCCGGTGGCCGCCCAGGTCAGGAAGGCCGTCATCGCAGCGACCGCGAAGAGGATCACCAGCCACATGGGTGTCGGCCGACGCCTGCTGAACAGCACCCAGGACCACGCCGTCAGCACGGCCATCACCGCGACGAACACCCACGCGGTCGCCGTGGCGGGGACCGTGAGCGACGGCAGCTCGAAGAAGTCGCGGCGGGTGCCGAACCGGAACGTGGTGTCGCCGGTCCGGGCCGCGAACAGCAGGACCAGGGCCATGCCGAGGGTGAGGACGCTGAGGATCACCGGCGCCTTGCGGTCGACGACGGTGACGACGGTGGGGCTGCCCGGGGGCGTCGTCTCCGGGGTGATCGTCGGGGCCTGGGTCATGCCTCCTCCTTCGCAGGAAGCCGGAAGATCGCCCGCACCAGCGGGGGAGCGGCGATGAAGAGAACGATCAGCGACTGCACGACCAGGACGAGGTCGATCGGGATGCCCTCGGAGGCCTGCATCGAGAACCCGCCGGCCTTGAACGCGCCGAAGAGCAGGCCCGCGGCGAGGATGCCGAGCGGCCGCGACCTGCCCAGCAGGGCGACCGTGATGGCGTCGAAGCCGATGCCGGCGTCGAGGTCGACCGCGACACCGCTGGTCACGGTGCCCAGGACCTGGTTGGCGCCGGCGAGCCCGACCAGGGAGCCCGCGACCAGCATCACCAGGACGTAGGTGCGTCCGACGTTGATGCCCGCGACCCGGGCCGCGTCGGGGTTCTCGCCGACGGCACGGACCCGGAAGCCGAACGCGGAGCGGTTCAGCAGCCACCACACCACGGCGACCGCGACCAAAGCCAGCAGGAAGCCCAGGTGCAGGTTGAACCGCTCGCCCAGCAGGTCGGGCATCGTCGCGGTGTCCTTGACCGGCAGGGACTTGGGGTTGTTGGAGCCGGGTGCCTGGAGGATGCTCTGCTCCGAGAGCGCGAAGAACACCAGGTAGAACCCGATGTAGTTGAGCATGATCGTCACGATCACCTCGTGCGCGCCGGTGCGTGCCTTCAGGTAGCCGGCGATGCCCGCCCAGAGCGCGCCGACGACCATGGCGACGAGCACGGCGAGGACGAGGTGGACGACGGCCGGCAGGTCGAGCTTGACGCCGACCCAGCCGGCGGCAGCGCCGCCGAGGAGCATCTGCCCCCGGCCACCGATGTTGAACATGCCGGCCCGGAACCCGAAGCCGACACCGAGGCCGGCCAGGATGAGCGGTCCGGCGAACTTCAGCGACTCGGTGAGCGGCCGGATCGCGGCCTCGAACGAGTCCGCCCGGGTGTTGTAGAAGGCACCGCGCGACAGCGCGGTGTAGGCGCCCCAGACCGCGTCCCAGAGCGCCCGGAGCATGTCCGTGGGCCGGGAGAAGAAGTACCCCGAGGTCTCGCGGACCTCCTCGTTGGTCAGCGCGATGAGCAGCGAGCCGAACAGGACGGCGAGCACCAGCGCGAGGAAGCCGGGAAGCAGGTTCCCGGTGGTGATCTCCCTCGCCGCGACCCGCCACCTCGGGTCCTGCTGCTTGCGGGGAGGCGCTTCGGGAGGTGCCTCGGTCACGCGACTACTCCTTCCGGACGTTCGCCGGTCATCATCAGGCCGAGCACTTCGCGCGGGGTGTCGCCCGGCACGATGCCGACGATCCGCCCGCGGTAGAGAACCATGATCCGGTCGGCCAGGGCGGCCACCTCGTCGAGCTCGGTGGAGACCACCAGAACGGGGATGCCGGCGTCGCGTGCCGCGACGATCTGCTTGTGGATGAACTCGATGGAGCCCACGTCGACGCCGCGCGTGGGCTGAGCGGCGACGAGCAGCCGCAGGTCACGGGAGAGCTCGCGGGCGACGACGACCTTCTGCTGGTTGCCGCCGGACAGCTTCCCGACGAGCGTGTCGATCCCGGGGGCGCGGACGTCGTACTCCTCCAGCGTCTTCTGCGCGAACTCGTCGCGTTCGGAGATCTGGAGCGTCGCTGCCCGGACGAAGGGCTCGCCGTGGCTGCGGTCGAGCATCAGGTTCTCGGCGATCGTCATGTTGCCGACCAGGCCGTCCACCTGACGGTCCTCGGGGATGAACCCGACCCCGGCGTCGAGGATGTGCCGGACCGAGCGACCCGTGAGCTCCTGGCCGTCGAGGGTGATCGAGCCGCGGACGTGCGACTGGAGACCCATCAGCGCCTCGGTGAGCTCGGTCTGGCCGTTGCCCTGCACGCCGGCCACGCTGAGGATCTCGCCGGAACGGATGGTGAAGGAGACGTCGTCGACGTGGACGTGGCCGGTGTCGTCGTGCACGGAGAGGTTGCGTACGACGAAGGCCTCGTCACCCAGCTGGGCCGGGCCCTTGTCGACCGTGAGCATCACCGGACGGCCCACCATCATGGCGGCCAGCTCGGCGTTGCTCGCCGACGGCTCGGCCTCACCGACGACCTTGCCCAGCCTGATCACGGTGATGCGGTCGGCGACCTCGCGCACCTCGCGCAGCTTGTGGGTGATGAACACGATGGCCTTCCCGGCCTCCCGGAGCTGGCGCATGATCTCCATGAGCTCGTCGGTCTCCGAGGGGGTGAGCACCGCGGTGGGCTCGTCGAACACGAGGACCTCGGCGTCGCGGGAGAGCGCCTTGATGATCTCGACGCGCTGCTGGACGCCGACCGGCAGGTCCTCGACGAGGGCGTCGGGGTCGACGTGGAAGCCGAACCGGTCGGCGATCTCGCGGACCCGCGCGCGGGCGGCGTCGAGGTCGAGGCGGCCGAGGGCGCCGGTCGGCTCGTTGCCGAGCATGACGTTCTCGGCGACCGTGAACACGGGGATCAGCATGAAGTGCTGGTGGACCATGCCGATGCCGGCGGCCATCGCGTCACCGGGACCGGAGAAGTGCTGGACCTCGCCGTCGAGCACGATCTCACCCTCGTCGGCCGTGTAGAGGCCGTAGAGGACGTTCATCAGTGTGGACTTCCCCGCGCCGTTCTCTCCGAGGAGGCAGTGGATCTCGCCCGGCTCGACGGTGAGCGAGATGTCGTCGTTCGCGACGAGGGAGCCGAAGCGCTTGGTGATGTGGCGCAGGGCGAGTTTCATCCTGTGATCCTAAGGCGGGTCCGAGCGCGGCCGTGGGAGGCCCTGATGGACCTCCCACGGTCAGGTCACTGCTGGTTTCTTCGGTCGATCACTGGAGGTAGGACTGGACCTCGATCGAGCCGTCGATGATGCCGGCCTTGATCTCCTCGAGCTCGCCGGCGATCGTGTCGGACACCTTGTCCTCGAAGTTGTGGAACGGCGCCAGGCCCACGCCCTCGTTCTCGAGGGTGCCGACGTACGGCGTGAAGTCCAAGGACCCCTCACCGGAGGCGGTGACGGCCTCGTAGGTCGAGACCTTCATGTTCTTCAGGATCGAGGTGAGCACGACGTCCTGGGTGTTCGGGTCGGTCTCGTAGAAGTCCGCGTCGACGCCGATCAGGGCGACGTCACGGCCCGCGTCCGCGATGGCGGTGAGCGCACCCTGGTAGATCGGGCCACCGACCGGCAGGATCACGTCGACGTCCTGGTCGAGGAGACGGGTCGCGGTCTGGGTGGCGACGTTGTTGGCCTCGAACCCGCCGGTGAAGGCGCCGTCCTTGCCGTTCCAGCCGACGACCTTGACCTTGGTGCCCTTCTCCTGGTTGTAGTAGTCGACGCCCTGCTTGAAGCCGTCCATGAAGATGGTGACGGTCGGGAAGGGCTGGCCGCCGTAGGTGCCCACGACGCCGGTCTCGGTGTAGTCGGCGGCGAGGTAGCCGGCGAGGAACGCCGCCTCGGCGGTGTTGTAGAGCAGCGGCTTGATGTTGTCCTCGTCGGGCTTGCCGTCGAAGGTCTGGCCGTCGTCGCCGCCGTCCGCGGCGTCGTCGACGAGGATGTAGTCGATCTCGGGGTTGGCCGCGGCCGACTCCTTCGTCGCCGAGGCGAGCGCGAAGCCGACCGTGACGATCGCGTCGCAGCCCTCGGCCACGAGGCTCTCGAGGTTCGGGGCGTAGTCGTTCTCGCTGTTGGACTCGACCTCGGTCACGTCGGTGCCCAGCTCCTCGGCGGCCTGCTGGACGCCCTCGTAGCTGAGCTGGTTGAACGACTTGTCGTCGAAGCCGCCGGCATCCGACACGATGCAGGGCAGGAAGTCGCTTGCCTCGCTGCCGTTGCCGTTGCTGCTCTCCTCCGGGGCCTCGCCGCACCCGGCCAGGGTCGCGGCGGCGAGCGCCGTCGCCAGAGCCCCGGCGACGACCTTCTTCTTGTACTTCACAATGCCTCCTGTACTCGCCCCGTGAAATACAGGGCTTGCGGTCGGGCTCGATGCTGCCCGGTGCGTGGTGCTACCGGAAGCCTCCCACTCGAAGGGTTATCAGGTTGGGACTTTTCGGCACTGTCGCCGTGTGACGCGAGCGACTCCCGGCCGTTCACCGAGTGTCGCCCCGCCGACTGGGAGTGTCGGGCATAGTTGCCGTGATGAACTGGGACGAGCTCAAGAACACCGCCGCCGAGGCGATGCGGCATGCCTATGCCCCCTACTCCGGCTACCGGGTCGGCGCTGCAGCAGTCGTCGACGACGGCCGGGTGGTCACCGGGTGCAACGTGGAGAACGCCGCCTACGGCGTGACGCTGTGCGCCGAGTGCGGGCTGGTGTCCTCGCTGCACGCCACCGGGGGTGGGCGGTTGACCCACTTCGTGTGCGTGAACGGCGAGGGCGAGGTGATCATGCCCTGCGGCCGTTGCCGCCAGCTGCTGTGGGAGCACGGCGGCAAGGACCTGCAGATGATGACCGTGGTCGGCGTACGCCCGATGAGCGACGTGCTCCCGCACGCCTTCGGGCCCGAGGACCTCGGCCGCTGAGGCCACCACGCGACCCCGCGCCCCCCAAGACCCCGGCGACCCAGAGAGGCCCGCACATGTCCGAACGTCACGACGCCGTCGAGGTGATCGTCGCCAAGCGCGACGGCGGCGAGCTCACCGACTCCCAGATCGACTGGGTCGTCGACGCCTACACCCTTGGGGTGGTGGCCGACGAGCAGATGTCGGCGCTGGCCATGGCGATCCTCCTCAACGGGATGACCCGACGGGAGATCGGGCGCTGGACCGCGGCGATGATCGCCTCGGGGGAGCGGATGGACTTCTCGAGCCTGTCCCGGCCCACCGCCGACAAGCACTCCACCGGCGGGGTGGGCGACAAGATCACGCTCCCGCTCGCGCCGCTGGTCGCGTCCTACGGGGTCGCCGTGCCGCAGCTCTCAGGTCGCGGCCTGGGGCACACCGGCGGCACCCTCGACAAGCTCGAGTCGATCCCGGGCTGGCGCGCCGACCTCACGAACGACGAGATGATGCGCCAGCTGGCGGACGTCGGCGCGGTGATCTGCGCGGCCGGCGCCGGCCTGGCCCCGGCGGACAAGAAGCTCTACGCGCTGCGTGACGTGACCGGCACGGTGGAGGCGATCCCGCTGATCGCCAGCTCGATCATGAGCAAGAAGATCGCCGAGGGCACCGGGGCGCTCGTGCTCGACGTCAAGGTCGGCACCGGCGCGTTCATGAAGGACCTCGACCGGGCCCGCGAGCTCGCCGAGACCATGGTCGCGCTCGGCACCGACGCAGGCGTGCGCACCGTCGCGCTGCTCACCGACATGTCGACTCCTCTCGGCCTGACCGCGGGCAACGCGCTCGAGGTGCGCGAGTCGGTGGAGGTGCTCGCCGGTGGCGGACCCGCGGACGTCGTCGAGCTCACCGTCGCGCTGGCCCGGGAGATGCTGGCCGCGGCCGGGAAGGGCGACGTCGACCCCGCCGAGCGGCTCGCCGACGGCTCGGCCATGGACACCTGGAAGGCGATGGTCCGGGCGCAGGGCGGGGACCCCGACGCCGAGCTGCCCACCGCTCGGGAGACCCACGTCGTGGCCGCACCCGCGAGCGGGGTGCTCACGCGCCTCGACGCGATGGCCGTCGGACTGGCCGCGTGGCGGCTGGGTGCCGGACGGGCTCGCAAGGAGGATCCGGTGCAGGCCGGGGCCGGGGTCGAGCTGCACGCCAAGCCCGGCGACCAGGTGTCGGAGGGGCAGCCGCTGATGACGCTGCACACCGAAGAGCCGGAGCGGTTCGAGCGTGCGCTCGACGGTGTCCTCGACGGCGTCGAGATCGTCGCCGACGCGGCGAGCTACACCCCGCGTCCGCTGGTCATCGACCGGGTCAGCTGAGCAGGAGGACGACCGTCTCCGCGACGCAGGCCGGCTTGTCCTCGCCCTCGATCTCGACCACGTAGCGGATCAGCACCTGCTTGCCGGCGGGCAGGTCGGTGACCTCGCCGAACGACGCCGTGGCGCGCACCCGCGCGCCGACCTTCACCGGGTTGGGGAACCGGACCTTGTTGACCCCGTAGTTCAGCTTGGCGCCCGGGGTCTCGAGGCTGAAGATCTGGGCGCCGAAGAACGGCACCATCGACAGCGTCAGGTAGCCGTGCGCGATCGTGCCACCGAACGGCCCCTGCTTCGCCCGCTCGACGTCGACGTGGATCCACTGGTGGTCCCCGGTGGCGTCGGCGAAGGCGTCCACCCGCTCCTGGGTGATCTCGGTCCAGTCGCTGGTGCCGAGCTCCTCGCCGGCCGCGGCCGCCACCTCGTCGAGGGACTTGAAAACGCGCATGGTCGCTCCTGTCGTGCGGGATGCAAGGATGTTCGTCATGGCTGAACTTATCCCTGCCCCGACACGCATCCCCGTCCCGGGTGGCAAGGTGATCGACGAGTACGTCGGTCGGGTCACCACCGGCACCGCGTCGGTCTCGGTGGCCCACATGATCGCCCCGGGCGGTTGGAGCGAGCCGGCCCAGCAGCCGGAGTTCGACGAGGTGACCGTCGTACTCCGTGGCGTGGTGCTGGTCGAGGTGACCGACGCCGACGGCACCAGCCGGACGCTGGAGGTCCCGGCGGGGCAGGCCGTGGTCACCAGGGCGGGGGAGCGGGTGCGCTACTCCACCGGCACCGAGGAGGCCGAGTACGTCGCCGTGTGCCTGCCGGCGTTCTCGCCCGACCTCGTCCACCGCGACGAGGAGGGCCAGGCGTGAGCGAGGACGCGCAGCGGAGGCTCCCGCCCCGGGACCAGGTGCACCGCGCCCCGAAGGTGCTGCTGCACGACCACCTCGACGGCGGCCTGCGGCCCCGGACGATCCTCGACCTCGCTCCCGGCGCCGGCCACCGGCTGCCCGCCGACGACGCGGAGTCGCTGCGCACCTGGTTCGAGGAGTCGGCGAACTCGGGCTCGCTGGAGCGCTACCTGGAGACCTTCGACCACACGGTGGCGGTGATGCAGTCCGCGGAGAACCTCCGCCGCGTCGCCCGCGAGTGCGTCGAGGACCTCTCCCAGGACGGCGTGGTCTACGCCGAGGTGCGCTACGCCCCCGAGCAGCACCTGCTCGGGGGACTGTCGTTGGAGCAGGTCGTGGAGGCCGTCAAGGCGGGCTTCGAGGAGGGCGAGGAGCAGGCTCGTGCCGACGGGCGACCGATCGTCGTACGCCAGCTGCTGACCGCGATGCGCCATCAGGCCCGGTCACGCGAGATCGCCGAGCTGGTGGTGCGCTACCGCGACGAGGGGGTGCTCGGCTTCGACATCGCCGGTGCCGAGGCCGGCTTCCCACCCACCCGGCACCTCGACGCCTTCGAGTACCTCCAGCGCGAGAACGCCCACTTCACCATCCACGCCGGCGAGGCGTTCGGGCTGCCCTCGATCTGGGAGGCGATCCAGTGGTGCGGCGCGGACCGGCTCGGCCACGGGGTGCGGATCATCGACGACATCACGCAAGGCCCTGACGGCCGCTACGTCCTCGGCCGGCTGGCGTCCTACGTCCGGGACAAGCGGATCCCGCTGGAGATGTGCCCGCGGTCCAACGTGCAGACCGGCGCCGCCACGTCGGTCGCCGAGCACCCGATCGGGCTGTTGAAGGAGCTCGGCTTCCGGGTGACGGTGAACACCGACAACCGGCTGATGAGCGGCACGTCGATGACCGAGGAGATGTTCGGCCTCGTCGAGGCGTTCGGCTATACCCTCGACGACCTGCGCTGGTTCACGATCAACGCGATGAAGTCGGCGTTCCTGCCGTTCGACGAGCGGCTGGAGATCATCAACAACGAGATCAAGCCGGCCTACACCGTGCTCGCCGCGATGAGCTAGGCGCTATCCTCCCGTTCGAGGGAGGGAGTACCCCGAGATGGTGGGACGTCACACAGCGTCCGCGCACGCCCGTGCCCGTGCACTACCGCTGCTCCTGGGGGTCGGAGCAGTCGCGGCTGTCGGCGTCGGCGGCTTCGCCGTGGTCTCCGCGATGTCCGGCGACGACGGTGGCGGGTGCCAGGGCTCGGTGGACGTGCGCATCGCCGCGGCCCCGGAGATCGCCCCGCTGGTGACCGACGCGGTGACCTCGCTGGAGGGCGAGGGCGTCGAGGTCGGCGGGTCCTGCCTGGAGTACGACGTCTCCGCCGTCGCGCCCGCGAAGGTCGTCGAGGTGCTGAGCGCGGCCTCCGAGAACAGCCCGCACCTGTGGGTGCCGGACTTCTCGGTGTGGCTGGCCCGGGCGCAGGCCGCGGGCGCCGACGTCGAGGTCCTGGACGCCTCGCTGGCCAGGACCCCCGTCGTCGTGGTCGGCCGTGACCTCGAGCCCCCGGGCTCGTGGCGTGAGGTCGGCTCGACCACGGTGGCCTTCCTCGACCCGCTGACCAGCGCCCCGAGCACCGCTGCGCTCCTGTCGGCGTTCGGCGAGATGCAGGTGACCGGAGCGTCGCGGACCGAGATGGGCGCGATGATGGTGCCGTTGGCCCAGCGGTACGGCGGCCAGGCCGACAAGCCACGGACGGCCGAGGACGTCGCCGCCGCCGCGGCCGGGGGCACGCTCGGCGTGATGAGCGAGCAGCAGCTGGTCGCCCTCCAGGACGGCGGTGCCGCCGAGGGCCTGTCCGCGGCCGTGCCACGGTCCGGGACGATGATGCTGGAGTACCCCCTGGTCTCACTCTCCACCGACGCCGGGGTCGAACAGGCCGGCCGGCTCGTCCTCGACGCGCTCTCGGCGACCGACCTCGCCGAGCACGGCTTCCGGGACGCCGAGGGTGCCCCGCTCGGTCCCGACGTGGGCCTGGGTGAGGCGAGGTTCAACGTGCTGGCCGCACCGGAGGGCGAGGCCGTCGTGGACGCGCTGCGGCAGTGGGCGGTGCTGACGGTGCCGTCCCGCAGCCTGGCGGTCGTGGACGTGTCCGGCTCGATGGACTTCACCGACGACGAGGGGCGCTCCCGGATCGCGTTGGCCGTGACCGCCGCGGAGAGCGCGCTCGACCTCTTCCCCGACTCCGCCCAGATCGGGCTGTGGGCGTTCTCCGTCGAGCTCGGCGGAGGCGGTCGGGACTACCGGTCGCTGGCCCCGGTACGTCGGTTGGGAGCCTCCACCGACGGCGGCTCGCACCGCAAGGACCTGGCGAAGGCACTGCGGCAGCTGCCGGAGCTGACCGGCGAGGGGACCGGCCTCCACGACACCACGCTGGCCGCGGTCCGCACCCTGCAGGAGGGGTACGACGCCCGCGCGGTCAACACCGTCATCCTGCTCACCGACGGGGAGAACGACGACCCGGGCAGCCTCTCCCTCCAGGAGCTGGTCAACACGCTCGAGCGCGAGCGGGACCCCGCCCGTCCCGTCGCCGTGATCGCGATCGGCATGGGCCCCGAGGCCGACGCACAGGCGCTGCGGAGGATCGCTGCGGCAACCGGCGGCCGCAGCTATGTCGCCCGGGAGCCCGCCGACATCGGTCAGGTCTTCGTCGACGCGATGCTGAGCCGCTGACCGCGGATCACCCGGTGCCGGCCTGACCGCCGCCGGCCAGCAGCCGCCGGACGTGGCGGTAGGCCTCCTCCGACGTCATCGGGGTGCAGCCGAGCGCCACGGCGTGGGCGATCACGACCGGCTCGGCCCTGAGCAGCATCAGACCCCGGCGCACCAGCACCAGCGGGTGCTTGCGGCGCTCGCGCAGGTCCCGGGTGAGCCGTCGCCAGAACGTGAGCCAGCGGTGGTTGCGCACACAGATCGCCTCGGCGAGCAGGCCCCGGTCCTGGCACTCCCGCACGACCTCCTGGGCGAAGATCCCCTCGGCGAGGAAGTACGACGACCCGTCGAGGTCGAGCACCCGGTGGCCGACCCGCCCGTCGTGGGCGATGTCGTAGATCGGCACGTCCGCCTTGCCGTCGCGGCACAGCGACTCGATCGCGGCCAGCGCGTCCTCGTGGTGCCACGAAGCCGGGTCGTCCCAGTCGACGATCGAGTCGTGCCCCATCCCGATCCGCGGCAGCGAGGGGTCGGAGCCGTCCTTGTAGAAGTCGTCGAGGTTGAGCACCGGCAGACCGATCCGCCGCGACAGCCGGGACTTGCCGGATCCCGAGGGGCCGGCCAGGACGATGACGCGGGCGTTCGCCGAGGCGTCGGGGTGGTCGTCGTACACGGTCGTGGCCGGGTGGTGTGGCGGCTCCGGCTCAGATGCCGATCGGGTGCCAGACGGTCTTGGTCTCGAGGAACGCCTTCATCCGCTCGAGGCCGGGCTGCTGGGCCCAGTCGGTCGCCGGCGCCGGACGCAGCACCCGCTTGAGGTTCTCCGCGGCGGCCTCCTCGAGGCTGCGGCCGACCTCGCGGTCCTCGACGCCGGTCAGGTCGATCGCGTTGACGTCCATGTGCGAGGCCAGCCAGGGGCCGATCTCGGCGGCGTCGCCGGTCAGCACGTTGACCACGCCTCCGGGGACGTCGGAGGTCGCGAGCACCTCCGAGAACGTGATCGCCGGCAGCGGCCGGCGGTACGACGAGACGACCACGGCCGTGTTGCCGGTGACGATCACCGGTGCCACCACGCTGACCAGACCGAGCAGCGAGGAGTCCTGCGGCGCGAGCACCGCCACGACTCCGGTGGGGTCGGGCAGCGAGAAGTTGAAGTACGGCCCCGACACCGGGTTGGCGCCACCCACCACCTGGGCGAGCTTGTCGGCCCAGCCGGCGTACCAGACCAGCCGGTCCACCGCGGCGTCGACGACGGCCTCGGCCTGGCGGCTCGAGAGCCCCTCGCCGGCACCGATCTCCTCGACGAACTGGCCGCGGCGGCCCTCGAGGACCTCGGCGACGCGGTACAGCACCTGGCCGCGGTTGTACGGCGTGCGGGTCGACCAGCCGCCGAACGCCTTGCGGGCCGCGGAGACGGCGTCGCGGCCGTCCTTCCGGGAGGCCAGGGAGGCGTTGGCCAGGAACCTGCCCTTGATGTCGCTCACCTCGTAGGTGCGGCCGGACTCCGAGCGCGGGAAGGCGCCGCCGACGTAGAGCTTGTAGGTCTTGCGCACGTCGAGGCGGTTGTCGCTGCGGGGGGTCATCTGACGTATGCCTCCAAGCCGTGGCGGCCGCCCTCGCGGCCGTATCCGGACTCCTTGTAGCCGCCGAACGGGCTCGCGGGGTCGAACCGGTTGAACGTGTTGGCCCACACCACGCCGGCGCGCAGCTGGTCGGCCATCCAGAGGATGCGCGAGCCCTTGTCGGTCCACACCCCGGCGGACAGGCCGTAGGGCGTGTTGTTGGCCTTCTCGACCGCCTCCGCGGGCGTGCGGAAGGTCAGCACCGACAGGACCGGACCGAAGATCTCCTCGCGGGCGATCCGGTGCGCCTGGGTGACGCCGGTGAAGATCGTCGGCGGGAACCAGAAGCCCTTCGTGGGCAGGTCGCAGGCCGCGGTCCAGCGCTCGGCGCCCTCGGCGTCGCCGACCTCGGAGAGCTCGCGGATGCGCGTGAGCTGCTCGAGGGAGTTGATCGCGCCGACGTCGGTGTTCTTGTCGAGCGGGTCACCGACGCGCAGCGTGCCCATCCGCCGCTTGAGGCGGTCGAGGACCTCCTCGGCCACCGACTCCTGCACGAGCAGGCGCGAGCCTGCGCAGCACACGTGGCCCTGGTTGAAGAAGATGCCGTCGACGATGCCCTCGACCGCCTGGTCGACCGGGGCGTCGTCGAAGACGATGTTGGCGGCCTTGCCGCCGAGCTCCAGGGTGACCCGCTTGTCGGTGCCGGCCACCGCCTTGGCAATCTGGCGGCCGACCTCGGTGGAGCCGGTGAACGCGACCTTGTCGACTCCCGCGTGGGCGACCAGCGCCTTGCCGGTCTCGCCGGCCCCGGTGACGATGTTGACCACGCCGGGCGGCAGGTCGGCCTGCTGGCAGATCTCGGCGAACAGCAGGGCGGTCAGCGGGGTGGTCTCCGCGGGCTTGAGCACGACGGTGTTGCCGGCCGCCAGTGCCGGGGCCACCTTCCAGGCCAGCATCATCAGCGGGAAGTTCCACGGGATCACCTGCGCCGCGACGCCCAGCGGCCGAGTCGAGCTGAGCCCGGCGTACTCGAGCTTGTCGGCCCAGCCGGCGTAGTAGAAGAACCACGACGCCACGAGCGGGACGTCGACGTCCCGGGACTCCCGGATCGGCTTGCCGTTGTCGAGCGACTCGAGCACCGCAAGCTCGCGCGAGCGCTCCTGGATGATCCGGGCGATCCGGAAGAGGTACTTCGCGCGCTCGCGGCCCGGCATCGCCGACCACACCTTGTCGTAGGCGCGGCGGGCGGCCTTCACGGCACGGTCGACGTCCTCGGCCGACCCCTCGGCGACCTCGGCGAGGACCTCCTCGGTCGCCGGGCTGACGGTCTTGAACGTCTGACCCTGGGTGGGTGCGGTGAACTCGCCGTCGATGAACAGGCCGTAGGAGGACTTGATGTCCACGATCGCCCGGGACTCCGGAGCGGGGGCGTACTCGAACGCCGAGCGCGCGTCCAGTGCGTGGGTGCCCGGACCGCTGGTCGAGCCCGGACCGCTGGTCGAGCCCGGACCGCTGGTCGAGCCCGGACCGCTGGTCGAGCCCGGACCGCTGGTCGAGCCCGGACCGCTGGTCGAGCTTGTCGAGACCTCGTTGTCTTGTGTCATCGCAGGATCAGTCCAGGGTGAAGTAGTCGGGGCCGGAGTAGCGGCCGGTCTTCATCTTCGTGCGCTGCATCAGCAGGTCGTTGAGCAGCGTCGAGGCGCCGAAGCGGAACCACTCCGGGTCCAGCCAGTCGGCCCCGGCGATTTCGTTGACCATCACGAGGTACTTGATCGCGTCCTTGCTGGTGCGGATCCCGCCCGCGGGCTTCACCCCGACCATCTGCCCGGTCGCCGCGCGGAAGTCGCGCACCGCCTCGAGCATCACGAGGGTGACCGGCAGCGTCGCCGCGGGCTGGACCTTGCCGGTCGAGGTCTTGATGAAGTCGGCGCCGGCCATCATCGCCAGCCAGGAGACCCGGCGGACGTTGTCGTAGGTCTGCAGCTCACCGGTCTCGAAGATCACCTTCAGGTGCGCGGCGGTGCCGTCGGGTCGCTTGCACGCCTCCCGGACGGCCACGATCTCGTCGTACACCTCGAGGTAGCGCCCGGAGAGGAACGCGCCCCGGTCGATGACCATGTCGATCTCGTCGGCGCCGGCCTCGACCGCGTCGCGGGTGTCGGCGAGCTTCACCGCCATCGACGCGCGCCCCGAGGGGAACGCGGTGGCCACCGACGCGACGTGCACGCCGCTGCCGCCGAGGGTCTCCTTCGCGACCGCGACCATGTCGGGGTAGACGCACACCGCCGCGACCTGCGGGCACGAGCCGTCGGCCGGGTCCGGCCGCATCGCCTTCGCCGACAGCGCCCGGACCTTGCCGGGGGTGTCCTGCCCTTCGAGGGTGGTGAGGTCGACCATGCGGATCGCGAGGTCGATCGCGAACTCCTTGGCCGTGGTCTTGATGGAGCGCGTCCCCAGCATGGCGGCCCGGGCCTCGGCCCCTACCTGGTCCACGCCGGGGAGGCCGTGGAGGAAGCGGCGGAGCGAGGAGTCCGAGGACGTCGCCTCCGCCAGGTCTCCGCTGCCGGCTCCGTTGCCTGGGCTTACGACGGTGGTCACCGGGTCAGCATATGGCGGGTGGTGCGGATGTGGAGAATCGTCGGCCCGCAGGCAGAATCGGTGCTATGGCAGCAGCGCAGGACCCTCCCGGCAGGGCCGAACCCGTCGAGAGGTTCCGCCCGACCAGTGGGCGTGTGCTCGGTTACACCAGCCTGGTCGTGATCGCCGGGTTGGTGGTCTTCATCGCTGTCGGCGTGCACACGATCACCGGGCTCCGGATCGCGACCGGCCTGCTCTTCGCCGGCGTCGCGGTCTGGGTCACCCAGCTGCGCCCCCGCGCCACCGCCTACCCCGACGTGCTGCACCTGCAGAACTCCCTGCGGGACAGCACCGTCCCCCTCGCGGCGATCGACGAGGTGAGCGTGCGGCGGATGCTGAGTGTGTGGGTCGGCGAGCAGCAGTACGTGTGCATCGGGATCGGCACCCCGCTGCGCCGGCTGGTCAAGGGCGGCAGCCGCGGGCCCTCGTCGCTGCTCGGCTTCGACCGGCTCGAGGACTACACCGAGCGGTCCACGCCGCTCGCGCCCGACCAGAGCGCGATGACCTACCCGGAGTTCGTCGAGCTCAAGATCACCGATCTGGTGCGTGACGCCAAGCGGTCGGCCGGCCCGGACGCTCCGGCGGCGTCGCGCCCCCGGCACAGCTGGGCGTGGCCGGAGATCATCGCCCTCGCCGGGACCGGTCTCGCCTTCGTGCTCACGCTCGTGCTCTGACGTGCCGGTCCGGCACGGCGCCGGGCCTCCCGCCGGCGCCCGCCGGCGTCAGATCCCCAGTGCTGCCGAGAGGTCGCCACGGATCGCGTCGAGCCGACCGGTGGCGGCGATGCGTGCCGCGTCGACCCCGCCGTCGTCCTCGACCGGCATGACCACCTCGAGGTAGCACTTGAGCTTCGGCTCGGTCCCGGAGGGACGTACGACGACCCGTGCCCCCTCGGCGAGCCGGAACCGGAGCCCCTCGGTCGGGGGCAGGTCCGGACCGCCGACGGTCAGGTCGTCGACCTGCTCGACGGCCAGGCCGCCCAGCGAGGTGGGCGGAGTGGCGCGGAGCCGTGCCATCGCGTCGGCGATCAGGGTCAGGTCGGTGACACGCACCGACAGCTGGTCGGTGGCGTGCAGGCCGTAGGTGCGAGCGATCTCGTCGAGCTGGTCGTCGAGGGTGCGCCCCTCACTGCGCAGGATCGCGGCGAGCTCCGCCACGCGCAGCAGCGCCGAGACGCCGTCCTTGTCGCGCACCAGCTCAGGGGCCGCGCAGTAGCCGAGCGCCTCCTCGTAGCCGAACGCCAGCCCCTCGACGCGGCCCAGCCACTTGAAGCCGGTCAGCGTCTCCCGGTACTCCTGGCCGTGCGCTGCGGCCATCTTGCCCAGCAGCGAGGAGGACACGATCGTCGTAGCGTAGACACCCTGGACCCCCAGCCTGAGCAGGAAGTCGGCGAGCAGCGCGCCGACCTCGTCGCCGCGCAGCATCCGCCAGCCGGCCGGCCCGGGCACACCCACCGCACACCGGTCCGCATCGGGGTCGTTGGCGATCACCAGGTCGGCACCGACCTCGGCGGCCAGCTCCATCGCGAGATCCATGGCGCCGGGCTCCTCGGGGTTCGGGAACGCGACGGTGGGGAAGTCCGGGTCGGGCTCGGCCTGGGCGGTGGTGACGTGCAGCGGCGGGAACCCGGCCCGCTCCATCACCTCGGCCACGATCTCGCCGCCGACGCCGTGCAGCGGCGTGTAGACCGCGGTCAGCTCGCGCGGCGAGCTGGGACCGACCAGCGCCGCGACCTTGGCGGCGTAGGTGTCTGCGATCTGCGCGTCGAGCCACTCCCAGCCGTCGGAGCGCGGCACGTCGGCGAGCGCGCCGA